>NZ_JADPLO010000136.1:0-3515 GCF_015667765.1 Bacteroides sp. 1001302B_160321_D4
CAACAAAAGTGCAGAAAATTGTAGTTTTCTGCACTTTTGTTGTGCAATTGGGAACTTCTTAAAATTCTATTCCCAATCAAGATATGATAGTATAGATTGAAAAATTTGTAGACTAATTAATAAAAAGCCATCATTGAAAGGTGCATTACCATAGTCATCATTACTTATTTTTATAATATCAAGGGAACGTGATTCAAAATACTGAGTTGTTTGTTTTGTATTTCCTTCTCCTTCAAAACTGAAAGGATATATAGCAACCAATACTGGTTGGATATTATTGTTTGCAGCATATTGCTCAATCTCTTTAGCTAAATGACCTCCTGTTTTGCCACGTATGCCACAGATAATAAATATAGATTCTATTCCATTTAAAACATCAAGTAGTATTGTTGATAAATCTTGTTCAGTAGAAATAAACCAAGGCTCTTCTTTGTGGACATTTTGGCTATTGTCTAATCCTAAAAAGTGTATGTTAGGGGAATTAAGTTTTGTGTTGTCAAATGTGAAATTGGCTCCTTTGGGATAGATGGTTTTCTGTTTCGTTATCTGTAAGTCATTGATAATGTTACATCCGGCACCTCCTGTACCAATAATTAAGATCTGTTTCATGGCATTTTTCATTTTGTAGTCGTTTTGTTAATACTTGATTTTTTGAATGGCATTTAATATATCACTTGTAGTTAATTCTATAAGTGTTTTTTCATCCTTTATTTGTATAGAAGCTATTCGGTTGGCTTGTTCCTCAATACATTTTTCAAATAAGTTGCGTACAAAGCGGGCATTGCCGAAGGTGTTGCTTCTGTGAGAATAAACATATTGCATCTTTTCATGTAGAATTTTCTGACTTTCCGGTGAAAGCGAATAGGCATTCTTTGAAGTCATTTTAGTAAATATATCTGTTAGTTCTTGCGTATTATAATCTTGGAAATGTATATATCTATTAATCCTTGACATCATACCTGGATTGGTGGATAGAAAATCAGTCATTTCTTTTTCATATCCAGCTAAAATGATAACCAAATTATTTCTATCATTTTCCATTCGAGTAATTAATGTGTCTATGGCTTCTTTTCCATAACTGTCATCTTTTCTTTCAAATAGAGAGTAAGCTTCGTCAATAAAGAGTACATTTCCTATGGACTTGTCTACCAATTCATTTGTTTTTATAGCTGTTTGTCCTAAATAGGCACTTACAAGGTCGCTTCTGCCAACTTCTATTAAATCTCCATTTGTGATAATTCCTAATAATTTGTATGCTTTCGCCAATATTCTTGCTACTGTCGTTTT
This sequence comes from Bacteroides sp. 1001302B_160321_D4, assembly GCF_015667765.1. Classification (NCBI taxonomy): domain Bacteria; kingdom Pseudomonadati; phylum Bacteroidota; class Bacteroidia; order Bacteroidales; family Bacteroidaceae; genus Bacteroides; species Bacteroides sp. 1001302B_160321_D4. Next base: position 1,288 of record NZ_JADPLO010000136.1, read on the forward strand.
TCCTGTTCCGGGTGAGCCTATGAAAGCACAATGATAAGACAGATTAGATATTGGCATTCCATTTCTTTGTCTTTCCTGTTGTATAGTTATGGTATTGATGAATGTTTCTAATTCTTGTTTGACTTCTTGTAATCCTATTAATTCATGAAATTCATTGTAAACTTCTTGTATATTATGATATGCATGTTTGGAGGAAACTTCGTTTTCTTTGTTGGCAGATGATTGAATATCATCAGAATCTGTTATTTCTTGAGAAAGGATTGTCCCATATTTTAATTTTTCTAATTCTTGTTTTCTCTTTTGGATATTGTATTGTTCCATAAGAATTTCTGGCTTTCTGAAAAAATCCTTGAGTATCTGAAAAAAAACGGAAAACTCTTTAGAATTGTCATGGCAATTATTGTAAATATCCAGATAAAAACCTTTATTGACTGTCGGATTTATACGCTTCAATTGAGGTAAAATCTGAATAGTATGTAATATGGATTGTTCGTAAATGGAGTATGCAAACCAAATCTTTGTAATTGAAAAGTTTCCATCCTTGTCAAGGATGAAATTTGTATCTTTAGGATATATGACAGAATAGGGGGAATCCAGATCAGCATCATAGCGGAATGTTTGTATATCGGGACTACATTTATATAATGCTTGAATTAACATAATTAAGGTTTGTCCTTTGTCATTTCGTAGATTGGTTGGATTTCCTCCGTTGTTTAAATATAGTTCGATAAGGTCTAAAGCTAATAGGTATTGTAATTTACGATTTCCAATAAGACATTTATGAGTTTTTATACGGGATGCCATTGTTATCATTGATGTAGAATGATCATAGAATGGTAAATATTGTATTAGTAGTATGTTGGCTTTTGTATAAAGACTACTTGCATGAGTAAGACTTTTTACAAAATGGATATAAAATATATCATATTTAATACAGAACCAAAGAATAGGAATAATGAGGAATGTCCATACCCAACTCATCCATAAAAGAATGAAACATATTGCTATAATTAAATATCCTGTTATACTGATCTTTTTCATAATATTTATTTAGAAAATAAGAATAGAAAGCCATATTAATAAATGAAAAGGCAAAAATATTAATGCTATTGTATATGTTATCCAGATGCCGCAGGTATAAGATAATCGGAATCCAAATCTATCAACATTGCTGTTGTGGAAGAAGAAACTATAAGATAAAATCTCATCAATGTTTTTGTACGAAAAAACTGCAATTCTAATCGGAATAATGAGACATATTGAAAGCCATATGCATAAGAGTATTAACCAAAGAGTTTTGTTGTTGGGCAGATACTCCATAATAGGGTGGAAACCATCAATAGGATGGAAATCATTTGATTTACAAAATATATGTGTGAATATGTATGCTGCAAATAAACATTGTGGAATTTTGCTTACAAACCAAAATTTGATAGTGTTATTCATGCTGATTTTCTTATTTTGATACTGATATTTCGTATTTAGGTAATTCCGTAAATATATAAATTCTACCAATATCTTAACCAAAACTCGTTAAACAAATCGCTTTCCGAATCTTGCTGTTCATAATCATTTAAATCTCCCAGGCAGAATGGAGTATATCCGTTCTCTTTACATTCGTTTGTTAGCATATCCGGCATTTCATCCAAGGCGGTGATTAGTATATAATGTCTTTTAGCATCAGGCATATACTCTTTACATACTTGGTCGAAAATGACCTTGTATCTTGCTAATTGATTATGGTGAGTCTGTGTATATGCTTTGTTCTCAATCAAAACAGCATGAAATTCTTCTTTTCCATTACATGTAATCCGTATGTTTGCCCAAAGGTCAATGTATTTCCATTGTTTCCAAGTCTCGACGGAGGCGACTTGCACGTCGTCTGTCATTTCGATGCCAATCAGTTTACCGAGAATCTTTCTACAATATTGATAAAGGACGGGATTCTCTTCACTGTATTGCTGCACAGATCTACGTAAGGTCCATGAAAGAATAAAGTCTATCATGGTTTCTTTTTGGGAATCTCCTTCGGAGGAATCTTTCATTAGTAATGATACTTTTTCCATATTTATATAGTTTGAAATTAATGTATGGGTAAAAAAAGAGCGTAAACTAACTTTTATCCTTATTTATTCGCTTAGGCTCTCGCATGTAACCATACTATTTTCCGCCACGCCAATTTTATCGGCTGTCTTTCAGCCGATAAAATAAAAATGCCCGTAAGAAAA
>NZ_JADPLO010000137.1:0-3321 GCF_015667765.1 Bacteroides sp. 1001302B_160321_D4
GAGACTGAAAAAATAGGTGGCTGGAAAAAATCAGAAAACTTATATATTGAATTTTTATATCATTGTCAATTTGAATATATTGGGAAATAATTATTTCTCTGTATTATAAAAATAAAGTTAATAAATTGATGCTGGGATAATTACAGAATCTCTACTTCCAGATTCGATATATTATAAAATTAATGTTAGAAATTGGAGATAATTTTATTGTATTGAATAACGTGGTCTGGAAGAGAATTGGCTTTTTGTACTATGATCGACTTTTGAAAAAACGAGATTGAAAAATCAGGTCGGATTATATATACGGTATTCGCTCCATAATTGACCGGCTCTGCCTTCTTTTTTTTATATTTTTTATTGCCATATTGCTGTAAATCAGTTAATTATATTGTTTCACTAATATACAAAAGTGAAACAAATGTGCTTTTGCTCTTTGTTTTGCCTATTCTTTTGTTTTTGATACTCTTTTGAAATAATTACAAATTTATCCTTTTGTGTATGTGATTTGTTCCCGTTCCTTTTTGCATCCAGGTAACAACATCTCGCGCGCGTATATGTGTGCACATGTGTGTACATGTGTCACGATTTGCCCTAATAAGTAATCACGCATACACGCGCGTGTGTTGGGAATGCTTATTTCATTGATTATCAATTGCTTATAGATGGCGTTCTTTGTTTCGTATTTATATATTACTGAAAATCAATTGTTTATAAATTATTTTAGTCTTAAAATGAAAGTTTTTGCAGTTTTATTTGTGTATATCAAATAAGCGTTATATCTTTGTATCGTCAAGTTAAGATAACGGCTACTTGATAAAGTGTTTACTTTCCGTTTTGGTTTTTATCTGTAAACCTACAAAAAGCGAAAACCGCAAACAGATACGAGATAATAAACGTAATTAATAACCGTAAAAACAAGAAGTAAGAAACGGACAAAAGAAAGTAGTACATAAAAGCAAAAGGAGTGCGAAAGCGAAAGCAAAAGCGCACGCCCAGACATAAAACGGGATGTTTTGTGAACGGGGAAAGAATACCCATAACTGTAATGGTCAGTTATTAAAGATTGTCATGCAAACCGTCGCTGGCACTATGGGGGAGCTATATACATAAGTCTGCTACAAAAGCGTGCCATAGGTGCGTAGCTCCATGCAGCAAAAGGGAAAAGCGTGGGCTTAGTGCCATAAGTGTGCCTGTCACACTTGCATACCGAAAAACGGATGTCTGCGCAAAGGTGTGAAAATCTGCCCCTAATGCGAACTGAGAAAAGGTGAGCCAAAAGTGCGTGAAAACGTAAAACTGACTCTGTCGAAAGTGTGCCCAAGTTGCACCACCGTAATCACCAACGCAACGCAGCCCTAACAGTGAAGAAGTGTATGCCAAAAGTGTGCTTTAACGGTAACGATGGAAATTACCTACCACATAGGCGAAAGCGTATGTAAAAAGCTGCAATTCAATCGGTTTGGTTGCAGTTGGTGAGCACTCATACACAGGGCGCACGGCTCCGTTGCGCTGTTAGTGACGGGCAAAAAGTTGTACATAGAGTGTGCTGGATAGGTGAATGTCCAGTATGCTCTGATTGGGCTTTAACGCAATCGAAAGCGTGTAAACGTTTTCGGTGGTGCGTTCCTATTTTGGTAGGTCGGGGTTCGATTCCCCGATTGCCTACAATGCGCTATTGCAGAAAATTCCTAAAAAACAGTAATCATGGGAACAATTAGTAGGTATAACAGTGTACAATTTGAGAACTTAAACGCAAATGAGTTGGTAGGCGTAACTTTGGTGTATAAGAGTGTAAATCGTGACGGAGAAACGCATTATTCAGGACTGAATTTTGCCGGTGATGAATACACGCCAAAGGATAAGACACAGGACGAGATTTTCCGCGTGTGGAAGAATGTGGTAGCTACGTTCTGGACTGTGAAAGCGGTGGAAGCTGGGCTGCGTGAAGATAATGGTGGTATTGCATCCAAATTGCGTAGCGGTACACCGGCTGAAATCATAGTGCGTACAAGTGATTGCAAAGTGTCAAAGAAGTGGGATGTTGAGGGAAGTGTATGGAGCCGTATTGGTTTGGTGCCTACAAAGAAAGACCTGGATTGTGCAGCGCGTGATTTTAAGAAGAAAATTCATGCTGCTACAAAAGCATCTTTCGATGCTCTGAAATTCCGTTTGAACTTTGAAGAAGTAGCCGCAAAAGCCGCTGACTATTATGAAATCTTGGGTGTGAAGCATGATGCTACGGAAGCGGAAATTAAAGCTGCATACAAACAAGCTGCTAAATCTGCTCATCCTGATGCCGGTGGTTCCAATGAAAAGATGCAAGAGGTAAATGCAGCATGGGAAGTGCTGGGAAACGCTCAAAAGCGTGCGGAATATGATGCGCGAATGGCTGCATAAATAAAGAACTGGTAAGTCATAACATACATAGCACGTCTGGAGGTGAATACAGGCGTGCTATTTCTATGGGTAAAACGAACGTGGAAGCGTAGCGTGCAAGAAGTGCGAGTCTTTGTTACCCACTTTAATTGTGGCATGTACTTTTGAGTGCGTGCTATTTTTGTGTCTGATTGTAAACCTTTAAAAAATAAAGCATGAAACGAGCAAGAATCCAAAGAACGAGCGTGAAAATCATTTCTACCTCTTGTGCAAGTATGACATTTTATTTGCCTAAATCTCAAAATGTTACCGTGAAGCGGAAAACTGTGTATGATTTATTTAAAGCGTAAATCTATGAAGAAGTATGTTGTGGTATATAAGCGGAAAAAGTATATCAAAGTAGCTACTGCAATTGGTAGTAAATTCTATAGAATCTTGGTAGTTATATGTCTGTTGTTTTCCTGTATTACGATAAATGCCAAAACTATAAGGGTATTTACAGGAAACATACAGCGCGTGGAGAAGACTGTGAGAATAGATGGAAACACTTACTTCCTAACATTGAAAGATGGTACCATGTACCAACTAGAGAATGAGAAGCAATATAGTATTGTATTGGAGAGTTGGAAATATTTCAAGTTTATAATGATTGATGTGAAAGATAATGGCAAGAAAGAATGATATAGCCAGTTTCTTCTACTATATGTGGAATTGCTGGGATGAGCACGAATGTGCTGTTGCTTTTGAAAAAGCCGAATGTGGATGGAGGCATTTATGGAATAAGTATCGTGAATATAATAGTCAAAATGGTCATTATGGAGCGGTAGAAGAATTTTTTGCCAATTTGGATGACAGGAATCAGAACTTACTTGTAGAGCGTGCACTGGAAATGTACAGCGGTAAAAAACGTATCAAATGAAAAAGATATTCAAAGTAATCGTGGGA
>NZ_JADPLO010000138.1:0-2887 GCF_015667765.1 Bacteroides sp. 1001302B_160321_D4
GAAGCAACATGATCAATCGTTTGGGAAGAGGATGTTTTCATGATGCAAAAATAAGAATTTTAACGCAATCCCCCAAGGTTTCAGACTGAGCCGTTTTTGTAGTACCATTCCCAATACAGCTTTAAAAAGGTGGGAACAAAGTGGGAACATTTTCAGTTAAGAGCAAAGAAAAGCCCTTCCAGAAAACATCTGAAAGGGCTTCGTGAGGTTCCTGGCGGATTCGAACCGCCGTACACGGTTTTGCAGACCGCTGACTAAGCCACTCATCCAAGGAACCATTATCTCTCGTTTGCGGTTGCAAAGGTAGTACAAATTTTGAAACTACCAACTATCCGCAGCAATTTTTCTTTGTACTTTTTTTCTTTACATCACACTCTCTGCGTTTCTTCTCCATCATATCCTTTAGTTCACAGCCACTTACGCAGCTGTCACAAGGATTCTGATTTTCCCGCGTACGACGAAAAAAAAGAAATATTCCATATACGACACGGGTAATGCAGAGCACAACGAGTACTCCGACTACCCACTCTTGCCAATTATTCATACAAACAATCCTCCAATCTGATAAACAGCAAATGATACAAGCCAAGCTAATGCCGTTGTATAGCAGGCAGCAAAAAGCGCCCATTTCCAACTACCCGATTCCTGTTTGATAGCCGCCAACGCCGCAATGCACGGGAAGTAAATCAATACAAACAGCATATAACAAAAAGCGACCAATGGAGTAATCGGAATACGTTCTGCCAAACTCACCGAGTCAGCATCCGGATCATCTGCATACAAAACGCCTAACGTACTTACCACCAATTCTTTCGCCCCTACACCGGAAAGCAAGCCAATACCTAATTTCCAATCAAATCCCAATGGCTTTATTACCGGCTCTATTCCGCGCCCCAACTGACCGATATAAGAATTTTCCTGCTGTTCGGCAACCGTTTCATAAGCATCATGATTCGGATAATATCCCAGAAACCAGATAATAATAGAAGCAATCATAATAATTCCGCCCATCTTTTTCAGATACTGCGCTCCCTTTTCCCATGTATGACGGAAGATAGACTTCGCTGTCGGCATTCGGTAAGGAGGAAGCTCCATCACAAACGGCGTATCATCACCCTTTATCAGAAACTTGCTAAACAAGCGAGCCATTACCACGGCCAGCACAATACCAATCACATAGATACTTAACAGCACCAAACTTGCATTGTTCGGGAAGAAAGCACCCACCAACAATAAATAAATCGGCAGACGCGCACTACAAGACATCAATGGATTCACCAATATGGTAATGAGACGACTCTTCCGGTTCTCAATAGTACGGGACGCTATAATCGCAGGCACATTACATCCGAATCCCATAATCAGAGGAATAAACGACTTTCCGTGCAACCCCATTTTATGCATGATCTTATCCATGATAAAAGCCGCACGAGCCATATAACCAGAATCCTCCATGATAGAAATACAGAAATACAGAATCAGGATATTCGGTAAGAAAACAATGACAGCTCCTACCCCACCGATAATTCCATCAATCAGCAGATCTTTAAATGGACCTTCCGACATGTTATTGCGCAGCAATTCACCAAGCTGCTCTACCATCCATTCAATCCCCATCATCGGATATTCGCCAATGACAAATGTACCTTCAAACATCAGATACATAAAAAGAAAGAAAATAGGAAATCCCCAGACACGATGAGTTACAATCGAATCCAATACCTTTGTTGTCTGCGCCTGTTCCAGATGATTATCCGTGAACGTTTCTTTCAACGCACCACTGATAAATCCATATTTAGCATCAGTAATAGCCGATTCACAATCCTCATTCATTGTCTCCTGAACACGCTTCGACATCTTGTCGCGGACATGGAAAATTTCATCCGCATTCGGCAATGTGCGTACAATACGCTCAATGTCAGGATCATTCTCCAACAATTTAATGGAGAGGAAACGGGTAGAATATTTATGCCGGATAAACTCGTTCTTGGACACTTCACTTTTTACAGCCTCAATCGCTTTTTCTATATCAGGACCGTGATTTATATGAATATGCCGGAAGACACGCCCCGTCTTTTTATGTTCACGCACATAATCTTCCAGATGCTCTTCCTCATGGTTCTTACGGTCTTCCAAAGAGTCATGCCATTCAGTCAAGTCTTTGAGGACTTCCGGATTCATGTTTCCCTGTTTATCGAAGAAGTCTACTCCTTCATACAGATTGATAACTACATGAAACAACGTATCCAATCCACGATTTTTCTTACTGGCAGTAGGCAGCATCGGCACCCCGAACAACTTGCTCAACAAATGGTAATCCAATGTATTTCCACTGGCTTCCAGTTCATCATAGATATTCAGAGCCACTACCATGCGGACATTCATATCTATCAATTGAGTAGTCAGATATAAGTTTCGCTCCAGATTAGAAGAATCGACGACATTAATAATCACGTCAGGAGTTTCATCGATAATATGACGGCGAACATAGATTTCTTCCGGCGTATAAGCAGATAAAGAATAAGTTCCCGGCAGATCGACAATACGGAAATGATAACCTTCGAAGTCAAAATAACCTTCTTTGGCATCCACGGTCACACCGCTGTAATTGCCTACATGCTCATGAGCACCGGACGCAAGATTAAACAAAGAAGTCTTGCCACTGTTCGGATTTCCGACCAAGGCAACATTGATGGTGCGACGTTTACCTAACGCCAACCGTTTCATATCTTCTTCTTTTACTGAAAGGTCTTCGGGTAATCCTTCATGATAAACAGTCTTTTCAGCCAGTTCTTTTGCCTCCTCCTCGCTGATTACTTCGATCATTTCAGCTTCCTGACGACGAAGAGATATTTCATAACCTAAGACTTTATATTTTATGGGATCT
>NZ_JADPLO010000139.1:0-2828 GCF_015667765.1 Bacteroides sp. 1001302B_160321_D4
CTGTTCTTTCGCACATTCGGTCTTGTACTGCATAGCCGATAAGTGTTTGCGGTCAGAAGAAACGCCACGTTCCATGCCCAGTGTTTCAGATGCTATGGTTTGGAGTTCTGCCATGTCATCACGCGATAAACGCACACTTTTCCCATTCGGCTGCGTCCAATCGAAAACTACATGGGCATGAAGGTTAGGTGTCCATTGCTTTGCGTTCATGTATCCTTCGTCCTTGTGTATATGGATTTGAAATGCTTCGATACCGAAACGTTCTTTGCAGACCGTGGCAAACTGCTGGAGTTCCTGCATGGTGGTTTCTTGTTTGATTACTATTACTCCCTCTCGTATGGGTGCGGCTTTAGCCTGCATCTTCTGCCCAACCGTATCGAGATATCTTTGTTTCGCACTTTCCAGCCGATGGGAGATGCTATCTCCAACCCAGCTTTCATTCAAATGACTAAGTTCGGGACGAACATAGTCCAACTCTTTTTCCCTAAAGTTGTGAATCTCACTCCCCGGCTTCACTGCTTGTACATGAATACTTGTTGCTCCCATAAGTTAACATTTTTGTGACAATCGATAACAGCCGGTGACAGCCGGCTGACAGGGGGTTAAGGGGGCTTGTCCCCTTACACACGCACCCTTTAGGGTGCTAGTGTGCTATCACCATACTGCATAGGTGCGAAGTTAGCAAATGTTCTGTAAATGCACAAATAAAGGGGAAAACATTTGGATTTGCGACAATAAAGTACTACCTTTGTTGCTGACCAAACGGTAGCCGACCGATACGGGAGAGTTACCAAAATACAAGCCGCTGGAGTTAATTGACGGACATCCGACATCTCCAGCGGCTTTATTTTTGCCTATCTGCTTCGTCTAGGCATACCAGTACCTCTACTAAAAATGTACTTCAAAGATACTTATTTTCTACCGACTTGATAGTTTTTACCCCATATTCTTGGACATTTTTCCCCCATGAGGTTATCTTTGTAGGGTGAAAGAGAAACCCATAAACGGGGATAGATTGAATGCTGGGAAGCATAAACAATCGGGGTAAGGTTAGCGAACCTTGCCTTTCATCCCCCATTATAACTTTACATAGAGGAACTTTATCTATCCCCCCCCCGCCCCCAAAGGGGGAGCGACCAAACGGCAGCTTCACTCAATGGAGTGTTACTGTTCATCAAAGCCAAGTGATAATTGTCGTTTCTCTGCTTCTTCTTTCTTTTGGGCAGCTAAAGTCTTTTTCCGAACGTATGTTTTAGCAAATGTCACTCGGTCACCATTGAATACTATCAGAGGATTAATAAACCAAAGATTATCGGCTGGTCCTCGGGCTATGATTTCAGCTTTTACAAGTTCTGCAAGTCCTTTATAAACGGCTTTGTCTGTTTTGTATTTGGTATATTCTAGGCATTTTTTTCTATTGAAGATGATTAAATCATTTTTGGGTTTCATGCAGGTCATAAAGTAACCAAAAACCCGAATAGCTGCTTGTGATAGGTCAAAGAATGCAGCAAAGTTAGAAAGATACAATTTAGTGAATTGTTCTTCATCTACTTCTATTTGACGGATAAACGAAGTCTTAAACACTTCTCCAGTTTCAGTGTCGGCTAAAGCTACTACGGCTCTCTTATCGCCACCACTATTACTCTTATACTTTTTAACAACATGATTTTCAATACCTTCTATAGCTTGTTTCATAAAAGGATTTTCTTCGTTCTTTTGAAAATCGGTTAACTTAACTGCTTTTTTATTTTCCATTTTGATGTGTTTTTGGGAAATATTATTCTCCACAAAGTAAACTATTATTTTCCATAAAAACAATATTAAGGGAAATATTATTTTCCTGTTTAGTATTATATTAGGAAATCAGTATTTTCTAGATTGGAAAATGAGAATTTCCAATATGGAAAATGCCCTATATTGTGTATCAAGTACTTAACTTATTCTATTTCTTCTATTCTTAATATACCCCCAAAACAGCACAAAATCAGTCACTTAAAAATCATCGGTCGGGGAGCGCCCAGCGGCAAGGGGCGGGACCACCCGTCCCGACGAGCGCCACACCATAAACTTTTTTTAGAATAAGCACACAACCGTTTTCCGAACCCTGCAAAATTTCTTCCGAATCCGAACGACGTAACACTCCATTGAGAGAGGCTGCCGTTTGGTCGCTCCCCCTTTGGGGGCGGGGGGGGGTTACATACCCATACCGAAACCTCTGCTTCTGGTGATTTGCTTGAGTAGGTCTTTCCCCTCTTCCATAGCTTTTGATATGTTTGGGAAATGATGCCTTAAAGCCTCCAGTTGTTCGGAATTGAACAAGTCTTTCATCTTACCAAGTTCTTTTTTCAATTCCTTGGTTTCGGTCTTTAGTTCTTGGTTCTCCGTCCTTAATCGGTTACTGGTTGTCCTTGCGTTGTCCATTTGTTGTCTATAATACTCCTTGTCATTCTCGGCTTTGAATGCCTTTGTGCCGTTTTGCTCTTTTTCAAGTATAGCCTTTCCCAGTCTATCGGATAGCTGTTCATTTTCCCCCTCTAAAGCCTTTACTTTGGCTTTTAAGGCATCCTTTTCCCTATCGTTGACTGTTTTTCCAATCAAGCCGTAAAACTTCTCTGAAGCCTTAGAAATGAGTTTTTGGACGTTCTTCTTTGTTTCAATGGAACGTAGTTCTTTCTGAAGCTGAAGAAGCTGGTTTTGTACGTCCTTGTGTTTGTCTAATGCACTGGATATATCGTTTGATAGTTCCTGAAGCTGTTCTTTCGCACATTCGGTCTTGTACTGCATAGCCGATAAGTGTTTGCGGTCAGAAGAAACGCCACGTTCCATGC
>NZ_JADPLO010000013.1:0-110353 GCF_015667765.1 Bacteroides sp. 1001302B_160321_D4
TTTGACTACCTTTGCAAAAGAAAATACCTACGTATATACTGCAAAGAATAGAAACACATCAGAAATATGGGAATAATACACTTGTCTATTGAACTTACACTCGATCTGATAGCTTTAATCATAGGTATCATTCTTATCATACGCGCCAAAGACAATTATCCGAAATTATATTGGGGAATCATAGCTACCGGTATCGGTATCATGTTTTCATGGGAAAATATCGGATGGCTGACAATTGTCACAGACACCCCGGAATACAACTTCACAGAGTTACTCAACATCGAGAAAATGCTCAAGTGGTATGCATTAGCCAATATCGTAGCCTTATTCCCTATTGCTTCTTTATCGCCAGGGTATCTGAACCATTTCAGAGTATTCACTTTCCTATTATTACCTATCATTACAATAACTGTAGGAATCAGTTATTTAGGTTTTAATGGGAATATTACTCCGATTAATTCCATAGGTGAAATCATTCCGAACATCGATCAGATGGACATAAAACTTAGAATATTTATATTCCTTCTATCTGTTTTTACCCCGCTCGCTCTTCTCATTTACCCTATGATGAATAACAAAACCTACCGCAGAATGAATAAAAACATGTATCTATTCATCGGTTTTCTATTCGTATTCTTAGGCATATATATCTTGTTCACTCTAAATATCAATGAATTTGTTTTCAACCTGTTCGGTATTATGGCAATCGTTTTTACGGTCCTATTCTCCATACAATACTTACGCTACGAAAACCCGTTTTCGGACCATATAGACATGGTTCATAATGCAGAGAATACGAAAGAACCGATAATGTCACAAATTGAAAAAAGATCCCAGCCTCTCCCACTTTTCTCAACAATTGAAACCTATCTTCAGGAACAACATCCCTATACCGATCAACGGTATAACATCGAACTTTTAGCCAAATCTTTGAATGAACAGGAACATACCATCTCAGCAGCAATCAAGAGTCAGGGTTTTACGGGCTTCCGGGAATACATCAATTATCTTCGGCTGGAATATTTCAGACAGTTAGCCGCCGAAAATCCAAAGAGTAACGTGAAAGAACTGATGTTCGCATGTGGTTTTACTTCCCGCGCCACTTTCTACCGGAACTTTTCAGAGAAGTATGGTGTATCACCCAGTAAATTCATTGATAATCAAAGAGTAGAACAATAAGACCTCCTTTTAAGAAGCACTATTCTTAATAGTAAAAAGTGTCTCATTCTTGAAATGAGACACTTTTTATTTTTGCAGATAAAACCAATCCGTTACTTTTGAAGCAAAATAAAACTACGACGTTAGCATCATCAATAAACTAATTATATACATAAGATAAACAGAATATGAATATTGATAATTGCAATCACATCAACGCTGAAAAAGATCAAGAAAAAAACATCTTCTTATATACTACAATAACCGGAAACTTACAACTAATCCATTTAGAACAGATTGGTTATTTCCGATATAACTCCAAAAGCAAACTATGGGAAGCTGTATTAAATAACAATCATATCTTAGCACTAAAAAGAAATACAAACTCACAAAAGATATTGAGTCTGCACCCCTATCTTATCCAGATTAACCAGTCATACATTATCAATATAGGCTATCTGACCTCGATTGAAGACAACAATTGCATATTGCTGCCTCCATTTAACGAGATGGAACTTTTACAAGTAAGCAAGTCTTTTATGAAGAAGCTAAAAGAAAAATATCCATGCATCTGATCGTATATAGACCTCTATGCAACTCCAAGCAGTTCCACTTCGAATATCAATGTCGAGTAAGCAGGAATAGAATCAAAAGATTTAATACCATATCCCATTGCATAAGGTATATAGATAATCCATTTATCTCCAACGTGCATTTTCTGAAGTGCTACCTGCCATCCTTCTATTACATCACTAAGACGTAAGGCATCGGGACAAGTACGTTCATAAGAATTATCAAACACCCGGCCATCAATCAGACTTCCTTTGTAATGCACGGTAACAATACTCCGCGCACCCGGAGAAATCGTACCTTCACCAGTTTCCAAAACTTTGTAATAAATTCCACACGGCAATGCGAAAACACCTTCCTGAAATGACAGCTTTTTCAGAAATCGTCGATTAGCCTCTTTATATTCTTTCTTTTTCCCCATAAATAAATTGATTAAGAACTTGCAAAAATAATCAGAATAACAAAGGATTTAGCATAAAAACTGTATATTTGTTTGTTGAACTATAAAAAAACTCATCGCTATGGGACTAACAAAGACTACACGTAGCATTAGTGCTACCGGACTACTCCTACTTATCATGATGACTGTGGGCCTATATTCATGCACACGTACTCAAAAAGACATCATTCCTTCTGCCGATTATGCACCGTATGTAAATGCGTATACGGGAGGAGTTATTTCACAGAATTCAACCATACGCATAGAGTTGACCCATGACCAACCCATGGTGGATCTGAACAGTGAGTTAAAAAACAATCCGTTCAGCTTTTCCCCTTCATTAAAAGGAAAAGCATACTGGGTAAGCAACAACACCATTGAGTTTGTGCCGGAAGAAGGAACATTGAAACCGGGAACGCTCTACGAAGGAACTTTCCAACTGGGAGACTTCATTGAAGTGGACAAAAAACTAAAAGAGTTCAACTTCTCATTCCGTGTACAAGAACGTAACTTCACTTTGCAGTTGGAGTCGTTACCAATTACAGCTACCCAACCGGATGAAATAAATATTAAAGGAGAAATACGCTTCAGCGATGTAGTGAAAAAAGAGGAAGTGGAAAAGATGCTGACTGCCAGCGATGGCAAGAAGAGTTATCCGGTAGAAGTCACCGCGACAGACAACCTTACCCGGTATCAGTTCAACATCAGACAAATACCCAGAGAAGCTGATGATTACCCATTGACCATTACAGCCAATGGTAACCCAGCCGGCATTGACCGCAAACAAAGCGAAGAAGTGCTGATACCGGCTAAAGATTGCTTCCGTTTTATGTCTGCCGAACGCATTGAACAACCGGAAAACGGAATTGAGATTGTTTTCTCCGCTCCTTTATCCACTACCCAGGATTTAAAAGGACTGATTGAGATTCCGGAAGTCTCTTCATCTATCTTCCAAATCAGCGAGAACAGAGTCTTCATCTATTTCGAAGCAAACACACAGAACAAACTGACGTTGAATATCCATGAAGGAGTCAAAGACAGTCAAGGTAAAGCGCTGGGCACTTCTCATACGATCTCGTTCAGTGAAGTAAGTCTGAAACCACAGGTAGAAATGTCTACCTCCGCCGCTATCCTGCCCGATTCGAAAAGTCTGATTATTCCTTTCAGAGCAGTCAATCTATATGCTGTGGATTTGAGCGTAATCCGCATCTTCGAGAATAATGTATTGATGTTTATGCAAACCAATTCACTCGCTTCGGCCAATGAACTACGCCGCTCGGGAAGACTGGTTTACAAGAAAACATTGTGGCTTGCCAAAGATGCTTCCAAAGACATTCATCATTGGGGGGATTACTCAATAGATCTTGCCGGGTTGATTCATCAGGAGCCGGGTGCCATATACCGTGTCATACTTTCATTCCGTCAGGAATACTCCGCTTATCCTTGTGGAGGAAACGAGAATCAGGATATGAAATTCGCTGACAGTAACACATCCGATGGGTTGACCAAAGTAAGCGGAAGTGTCTTGTCTGAAGAAGATGAAGCCATCTGGAATACGCCCGAAGCTTACTATTATTACAACGGAGGAACAATGGACTGGAGCGTGTACCGATGGACGGAACGCGACAATCCATGCCATCCATCTTATTATATGAATTCAGACCGAATTGCTGCATGTAATGTGTTTGCTTCCAATCTGGGGATGATTGTAAAACGGAATTCACTGAACAAACTATGGATTGCCGTAAGCAATATTTTGGACACCAAACCGATAGGGAAAGCACAAGTAACAGCATATAACTTCCAGTTACAGCCCATAGGAAAGGGAGAAACCAATGGAGACGGGTTCGTTGAAATCACTCCGAAGGGCGTACCTTTCATTATCGTGGCAGAATCGGAAAAGCAAAAGGCGTATGTGCGTGTCGTAGACGGTGAAGAACAGTCCGTCAGCAGATTCGATGTAGGAGGAAAAGATATTCAAAAGGGATTGAAAGGATTCATATATGGCGAAAGAGGAGTATGGCGACCGGGAGACACATTGCACATCTCCTTTATATTGGAGGACCGCGAAAAGAGAATCCCCGACAAGCATCCCGTAGCACTGGAAATATACAATCCGAGAGGACAGTTCTACACCAAAATGATTTCAACGCAAGGAATGAACGGATTTTATACATTCGACGTTCCGACACAGGCTACAGATCCAACCGGGCTCTGGAATGCATATATTAAAGTAGGAGGAACCACCTTCCACAAAGGTCTGCGTATCGAAACCATAAAACCCAACCGCTTGAAAATAAACCTGGCATTGCCGAAGATTCTTCAAGCTACGGACAAGGATGTCTACGCTCCACTCACTTCAACCTGGTTGACAGGAGCCACTGCCTCCAAATTGAAAGCTAAAATAGAAATGTCTTTATCTAAAGTGAATACACAGTTTAAGAAGTACGGACAATATATCTTCAATAATCCGGCTACGGATTTCACGACTATCAAAACAGATGTATTTGACGGTACACTGGATGCAGAAGGAAAAGCCAGCGTCACACTGAAAGTTCCGACTGCAACCGAAGCACCGGGTATGTTGAATGCAACTTTCACCACCCGTGTATTCGAACCGGGAGGAGATGCCAGCATCTACACCCAAACAATCCCGTTCTCGCCATTTACATCTTACGTCGGTATCAACTTGAACCAACCGAAAGGCAAATATATTGAAACGGACAAAGATCACGTATTCGATATTGTGACTGTAAACACGCAGGGACAGTTAGTGAACCGTACTAATCTGGAATACAAAATATATCGCATCGGCTGGAGCTGGTGGTGGGAGAACAGCGGTGAATCTTTTGGCACTTACATCAACAACAGTTCCATCACACCTGTTGCCAGCGGCAACTTACAGACAAGAGGCGGAAAAGCATCCTTCAAATTCCGCGTCGATTATCCATCATGGGGACGCTACCTGGTTTACGTAAAAGACAAAGAGAGCGGACATGCCACCGGAGGAACCGTTTATATAGACTGGCCGGAATGGCGCGGACGTTCGAGCAAAACAGATCCCAGCGGCATCAAGATGCTTGCTTTCTCTCTGAACAAAGATTCATACGAAATTGGAGAAACAGCCACAGCCATTATTCCTGCGGCAGCGGGAGGACGTGCACTGGTATCCATTGAAAACGGTTCGACAGTTTTGCGTCAGGAATGGATAGAAGTCTCCAACGGAGGAGATACGAAATATACATTCAAGATTACGCCGGAGATGACTCCGAACGTATATTTGCATATCAGTCTGTTACAGCCTCACGCACAAACAGTCAATGACCTGCCTATCCGTATGTACGGCGTTGTTCCGGTATTTGTCACTAACAGTCAGACAGTATTGCAACCACAGATACAGATGCCGAAAGTGTTACGCCCGGAAACCAACTTCAACGTGACCGTCAGCGAAAAGAGCGGTAAACCGATGACTTATACATTGGCGATTGTAGACGACGGTTTATTGGATCTTACCAACTTCAAGACCCCGGACCCATGGAATGATTTCTATTCACGCGAAGCGCTTGGCATCCGGACATGGGATATGTATGATAATGTATTGGGAGCTTCTTCCGGAAGCTACAGTTCGCTTTTCAGCACAGGTGGAGACGCCACACTGAAACCTGCCGATGCTAAAGCAAACCGTTTTAAACCAGTAGTCAAGTTTATAGGTCCTTTCTATTTGGGAAAAGGAAAGAGCCAGACGCATACATTGAAACTTCCGATGTACGTAGGTTCGGTACGTGCCATGGTGGTTGCCGGACAGGACGGAGCTTATGGTAATGCGGAAAAGACTGCCTTCGTACGGACTCCATTGATGATGTTGTCTACTTTGCCCCGTGTGCTTAGTATTCAGGAAGAAATTACCGTTCCGGTCAATATCTTTGCGATGGAGAATCAAGTGAAGAATGTAACCGTATCACTTCAGGCATCCGGTGGAGGAGTACAGATTGTAGGAGCTAACCAACAATCGCTCAAATTTACCCAACCGGGAGACCAGCTTGTCTTCTTTACCTTAAAAACAGGCAGCAAAACCGGAAAGGCTACGATCCACCTGACAGCAAATGGCGGCGGACAACAAACCAAAGAAACCATTGAAATAGACGTACGCAATCCGAATCCGGTAGTAACCCTGCGCAACAGTCAATGGATAGAAGCCGGACAAAGCAAAGAATTGTCATACAACCTAAGCAGTTCTTCCACAAATAATCAGATCAAGCTGGAAGTATCCCGCATACCTTCGGTAGATATCAGCCGTCGGTTCGACTTCTTATACAATTATCAGCACCATTGCACGGAGCAGTTGACTTCCAAGGCTCTGCCTCTTCTGTTTGTCGCTCAATTCAAGACGATAGATAAGACGGAAGCCGAAAAGATAAAGACGAATGTACAGGAAGCTATCCGGCAGATTTATGGTCGTCAGCTCCCCAACGGCGGATTTGTATATTGGCCGGGGAATGCTGTTGCCGACGAATGGATCAGTTCTTATGCTGGAATGTTCCTGACGCTGGCACAGGAAAAAGGATATGCCGTTCATGCGAACGTACTGAACAAGTGGAAGCGTTTCCAACGTGCTGCCGCACAAAACTGGCGTATGCCACAGGAGGCAAGCGGTTGGCAGCAATGGCAGTCGGAATTGCAACAAGCCTTCCGTTTATATACCCTTGCATTGGCAGGAGTACCGGAATATGGAGCTATGAACCGAATGAAAGAACAGACCGGATTATCTATTCAGGCCAAATGGAGACTGGCAGCCGCATACGCACTGACCGGAAAGATGAAACCGGCTGAAGAACTTGTGTATAATGTAGAAACAACGGTGAACCCCTACTCTTCCATGAATCAGATTTACGGTTCTTCCGATCGTGACGAAGCAATGATTTTGGAAACACTCATCCTGATGAACCGGGAACGGGATGCTTTACAACAAGCGAAAGTCGTTTCTAAGAATCTGTCACAAGAGGATTGGTTCAGTACACAATCTACCGCTTTTGCTCTGATGGCAATGGGACGTCTGGCAGAAAAGCTGTCAGGCACACTGGATTTTGTGTGGTCATGGAACGATAAACAGCAGCCTGCTGTAAAATCAGCCAAAGCTGTGTTTGAAAAAGAGATCGCTACCACTCCAAAATCCGGCACTGTTTCTGTGAAGAATCAAGGAAAGGGAGCGCTTAGCGTAGACCTTATCACACGTACGCAGTTATTAAACGATACGTTACCGGCTATCAGCGATAACCTCCGCATGGATATAAGATATGCTAACCTGAACGGTACACCGCTCTCTGTCAATGACATCATACAGGGAACTGACTTTATGGCTATCACCTCAATATCCAATATCAGCGGTACTTCCGATTACACTAATCTGGCACTGACGCATATCATACCGTCCGGTTGGGAAATATACAATGAAAGAATGGTTGCTCCCGAAACGGAAAACGCAGCAGCCGACGGCTCCGGTCAATCAGTCAGCAAGTACAGCTATCAGGATATACGTGATGACAGGGTGTTGACCTATTTCAATCTGCGCCGCGGTGAGACAAAGGTATTCACTGTCAGGTTACAAGCGACCTATGCCGGTAACTTTATTCTCCCTGCCGTTCAATGTGAAGCGATGTATGATGTAAACGTACAGGCACGAAGCAAAGCAGGAAGAACAACTGTCAGTCGATAATATTTGGCACGGATTACACGGATTTCACGGTTCTACTCGTTCACTTAAACCGCGTAATCCGTGTAATCCGTGCCTAATTATTTCGTACCTTATTATTTCTTACTTAATTATTTGTCACAAAGATATGTCTCTTAGCTTTTAATATTTAAATGAATCCTATAAAATTCTTCAAACGATTATCTGTCACTAAGAAAGTAATGACTATAAGCATTACTCTTTTGATAATAGGATACATCTTTAGCCTTCCCCGGCAACTGTTTCATGTACCCTACTCTACCGTTGTGACTGATCGAAATGAAGAATTATTGGGAGCACGCATCGCCTCGGACGGTCAATGGCGGTTTCCTCCCCGAAAGACAACACCCGAAAAAATCAAGCAATGCCTCATTACCTTTGAAGACAAACACTTTTATCACCACTGGGGAGTTAATCCGTTAGCTACCGGAAGGGCACTCTATCAAAATTTAAAGAACAAACGTGTCATAAGCGGAGGAAGTACCCTTACCATGCAAACCATTCGTCTCGCCCGGAACAAACCTAGAACTCTCGGAGAGAAAGTCGTTGAAATGATATGGGCTACCCGTCTGGAATTTCGGGCTTCTAAAGAGGAAATCTTATCCATGTATGTCTCTCATGCACCATTCGGAGGAAATGTTGTAGGATTGGATGCTGCTGCCTGGCGTTACTTCGGTCATTCTGCCGAAGATTTATCATGGGCGGAATCGGCTGTGCTGGCTGTCCTGCCCAATGCCCCCGCCATGATTCATCTATCCAAAGGACGAAAGACACTGCTTTCCAAACGCAACCGTTTATTAAAGCAACTTTTTGAAGAAGAGATTATCGATGCGTCTACCTACGAATTAGCTGTCAGCGAACCGTTACCCGACGAGCCGCATCCGCTTCCTCAAATAGCTCCCCACCTAGTCAGTCGTTTCTATCAGGAAAGAAACGGGCTATATACCCGTTCAACTATTGACAGAGGGATACAAACCCACATAGAGAGTTTGGCAGAACGGTGGAGCAACGAGTTTAATCGAAGTGATATCCGCAACCTGGCAATTCTGGTTATCGACATTCCCACCAATCAAGTAGTAGCATACTGCGGAAATGTACATTTCGACCGTAAACAAGGAGGAAACCAGGTAGATGTGATCCAAGCTCCCAGAAGCACAGGCAGTATTTTAAAGCCCTTTCTCTACAATGCCATGCTGCAGGAAGGAAGTTTATTGCCGAAAATGCTGTTACCGGATGTACCGGTTAATATCAACGGATTTACTCCTCAAAACTTCAGTATGCAGTTTGAAGGAGCTGTCCCCGCTTCCGAAGCCCTTGCACGTTCATTGAATATTCCGGCTGTAACCATGTTACAAAGATATGGAGTACCCAAGTTTCACCATTTGTTGCAACAGATGGGATTCAAGACCATCAATAGGGCAGCCTCTCATTATGGTTTGTCACTGATTTTAGGAGGTGCAGAAGCAACATTATGGGATGTAACGAATGCCTATGCGCAAATGGGACGAAGCCTTTCCAGCAACAGCCCCTCCCCGAACGTATCTCAAGGAAAGGAAGCACAGATACTACTGGAAACAGAAAATACAGAGCAAATAAACAATGATACGAAGCAAACAAGCCGTAATCATAAAAGCAATCATAACAAGCAGGAAAAACGAGAACAAAGTAACTTCAGTCCTCTCTCCGTAGAAGAGGATTCAGAAGAAACCACTTCGGCTAAAGCAGGAGCAGCCTGGCTCACCCTCTCCGCCTTAACAGAAGTCAACCGCCCCGAAGAGATTGACTGGAAATCAATTCCATCCATGCAGACTATCGCATGGAAAACCGGAACCAGCTACGGATTCCGTGATGCGTGGGCAGTGGGGGTGACTCCGCGCTATGCAGTAGGCGTATGGGTAGGCAATGCAACCGGAGAAGGAAAGCCCGGATTGGTTGGTGCACAAACAGCCGGTCCTATATTATTCGATATATTCAGTTACCTCCCTTCTTCACCGTGGTTCGAACGTCCCACAGGCGTTTTCGTTGATGCAGAAATATGCCGCCAGTCCGGTCATCTGAAAGGACGTTTCTGTGAAGAAACTGATACCGTATTGATTCTTCCTGCCGGATTACGGACAGAGGCTTGTCCTTACCATCATCTCGTCACTCTATCTGCTGACGAAAGCCACCGCATCTATGAAAACTGTGCAAATACCGAACCTACCATTCAGAAATCATGGTTTGCCCTGCCACCCGTATGGGAATGGTACTATAAGCAGCACCATCCGGAATACAAACCACTGCCACCTTTCAAAGCCGGCTGTGGAGAAGATTCTTTCCAATCCATGCAGTTCATCTACCCTCCGATGAACGCCCATATCAAGTTGCCCAAACAATTGGACGGCAGTAAAGGGTTTCTCACGGTCGAACTGGCACACAGCAACCCCAATGCGACTATCTTCTGGCATCTTGACGACACTTATCAGACACAGACGCAGGATTTCCACAAAACTTCCCTGCAACCCGCTCCCGGCAAACATTCCCTGACGGCAGTAGACGGAGAAGGCAACACAGTTTCCACTACTTTCTTCATCGAATAAACATCTTATTTTATTATCTTTGCCGCATGAAACAGTCATTAAAAGAAAACGGAGGACTACCGGCATCCATCCTCTGGACACTTGCTATTGTGGCAGGTGTCTCGGTAGCCAACATCTATTATATCCAACCTCTATTAAATATGATACGCCATGAACTTGGCATATCAGAGTTCAGAACTAACCTGATTGCCATGGTCACACAAATAGGCTATGCGGCAGGACTGTTGTTCATCACCCCCTTAGGCGACTTATATCAACGAAAGAAAATCATCCTTGTCAATTTCACCGTCCTAATCTTCTCCCTCTTGACGATTGCCCTGACACGCAGTTTCCATCTGATACTCATCGCTTCATTCCTCACGGGAGTCTGTTCCATGATTCCACAAATATTCATTCCCATAGCCGCCCAGTTTTCCCGTCCGGAACACAAAGGCAGAAACGTAGGAATTGTCTTATCAGGACTATTGACCGGTATTCTGGCTTCACGTGTCGTCAGCGGATTTATCGGTGAACTGATTGGCTGGCGGGAAATGTATCACATCGCTGCAGGCATGATGTTTATCTGCGCGATTGTTGTATTAAAAGTCCTTCCCGATATTCAAACCAACTTCCAGGGAAAATATAGCGACCTGATGAAATCTCTGTTAGCCTTAGTGAAAGAATATCCGCAACTACGCATTTATTCGATTCGGGCAGCACTGAATTTCGGTTCCCTCCTTGCCATGTGGTCCTGTCTGGCTTTTAAAATGGGACAAGCTCCGTTCTTCGCCAACAGCGACGTAATCGGTATGCTGGGACTTTGCGGCGTGGCCGGGGCACTGACTGCTTCTTTTGTAGGAAAATACGTAAAACGGGTAGGCGTACGCCGCTTCAACTTTATCGGCTGCGGTTTGATTCTCTTTGCCTGGTTGTTGTTCTTCGTCGGTGAAAACACCTTTGTCGGGATCATTGCTGGGATCATCATCATTGACATAGGAATGCAATGTATTCAGCTAAGTAACCAGACAAGTATCTTCGAACTGAATCCGCGTGCTTCGAACCGTATTAATACAGTGTTCATGACTACTTACTTTATCGGTGGTTCTATGGGAACATTTCTGGCAGGCAGCTTTTGGCAACTGTATGGCTGGCACGGAGTTATCAGTACCGGAGTTGTTTTAACCGGGATTTCTTTATTAATTACGATTTTCTACAAGAAATGAGTCAACAAAACGAACGGTCAAACCGTTTATTACAATAAAACGCCAATGAAATACGGAGTTAACAGACAAATCTTACTTATCACAGCCGGTGCCGTCTGGATTATAGCCGGTGCCAATATTCTGCGAATAGGAATTGTGACCTGGTTAAACACTTCCCAAGATTGGATGTTCAAAATAGGAGAAGCCACCGTGGTTTTCTTATTATTCTTCGTATTGGTTTTCAGAAGGCTCTACTATAAACATACCCAGCGAATCGAGCAAAAGAAAGAACGCCGGAATTGTCCGTTCTCCTTTTTCGATGTGAAAAGCTGGATTACAATGATATTCATGATTTCCCTGGGAATCACCATCCGTAGCTTCCACCTCCTGCCCGAAACGTTCATTTCTGTTTTCTATACCGGATTATCCATCGCCCTCATCCTGACAGGGGTGCTTTTCATCCGTTACTGGTGGATCAGGCGCAAGACTTTTGCCAGTTGAGCCGTCTCCTACATATTCCAATCAAATATAAACATCTAATAATTTTTATTACCTGATGTTTTGAAGCAAAAGATTTCATTCTTTTTTGTTGTATCTTTGCGCGGCTATCAACAAGCAGTAGCCGGAAAATAAATAAAAGGTTATAAGAATCAAGATGAAGAAAGCCCCCTCTCCCCTCATATCGTTGATACCGATTGTTGTACTGGTGTTATTATTGTTTGCCACTATCCGTACCTTTGGCAGTGATGCCCTAAGCGGCGGAAGTCAAGTGTCATTGCTTACCACTACAGCCATTTGTATCCTGATCGGTATGGTGTTTTATAAGATTCCCTGGAAAGATTACGAGCTCGCCATCACCAACAATATTGCCGGAGTGGCAACAGCCATCATCATTCTGTTGATAATCGGTGCGTTAAGTGGCATTTGGATGATTAGCGGAGTAGTACCGACTTTAATCTATTACGGGATGCAAATTATCCATCCCAGTTTCTTCCTGGCATCGACCTGCATCATCTGCGCGTTGATTTCTGTAATGACCGGAAGTTCGTGGACCACTATTGCCACTATCGGTATTGCATTGATGGGTATCGGAAAGGCGCAAGGCTTTGAAGATGGATGGATTGCCGGAGCTATCATTTCGGGGGCATACTTCGGGGATAAAATATCTCCTTTATCCGAAACCACTATCCTGGCGTCTTCCATCACAGACACTCCCCTGTTCCGTCACATTCGTTATATGATGATTACTACGGTACCGTCTCTTATCATCACGCTGATTATTTTCACAGTGGCAGGACTTTCCCATGATGCCAGCAATACACAACATATTGCGGAGGTGGCAACCGCTTTGAACGAAAAGTTTCATATCACTCCGTGGTTGTTAATAGTCCCTGTTGTAACCGGAATACTGATAGCACGGAAAGTACCCTCTATCGTTACGCTGTTCCTATCCACTCTGCTGGCTGGTGTCTTTGCTTTGATATTTCAGCCGGAGTTGTTGCAAGAGATTTCCGGAGTTGCCGTTTCCGGATTCGATTCTTTGTTCAAAGGACTGATGATGACCGTCTATGGAGCGACAAATTTACATACAGACAATGCCGTTCTGACAGATTTAATCGCTACACGTGGGATGGCGGGAATGATGAATACGATTTGGCTGATTCTGTGTGCCATGTGTTTTGGCGGGGCAATGACAGCAAGCGGTATGCTGGGAAGTATCACTTCCATCTTCGTCCGCTTCATGAAGAAAACAGTCAGCGTGGTTGGAGCGACAGTCTGCTCCGGCCTGTTTCTTAATCTGACAACTGCCGACCAATACATCAGTATCATTCTGACGGGAAATATGTTTCGTGATATTTATGCCAAGAAAGGGTATGAAAGTTGCTTACTAAGCCGTACGACGGAAGATGCAGTAACCGTTACATCCGTATTGATTCCATGGAATAGTTGCGGAATGACACAAGCTACTATCTTGAGTGTACCCACACTTGTGTATCTACCTTATTGTTTTTTCAACATTATCAGCCCCTTAATGAGTATCACTGTGGCAGCCATCGGATATAAAATTGCAAGACGTTCGTGAACAATCTGGCATACACTTTGTTTTTGCAATAAACGAACAACGTATTAAACCTAAACAAAAAAAAGTTATGAAAAAGTTTATTGCATTAGTAGCATTAGTATTAGTAAGTGCAAGCACAATGATGTATGCACAAGAAAGTAACGCAGCAGCACGCCGCGCAGAAAGAAAAGCTCAAAGAGATGCAGAAAGAGCAAAACTCCGTGCCGAAGAAGAGGTGCAAGACATGGCGGCCTATCAACAAGCTGTACAGGCTTTGAAGAACAAGCAATTTGTATTGGAAGCTAATCAAGTTGTCTTCCGCAACGGTATGAGTGCTTTTGTTACTTCAAACACCAACTTCGTCTTGATGAACGGCAACAGAGCTACCGTACAGACTGCTTTCAACACTCCTTACCCAGGTCCTAACGGAATCGGTGGTGTTACAGTAGATGGTAATTCTTCGGATATGAAGATGAATATCGACAAAAAAGGAAATGTGAACTGCTCATTCAGCGTTCAGGGTATCGGCATCTCCGCTCAAGTATTTATCAATATGAGCAGCGGAAACAATACTGCTTCGGTTAGCATCAGCCCGAACTTCAGCAACAATAACCTGACATTGAACGGAAATATCGTTCCGCTTGACCAGTCAAATATCTTCAAAGGACGTTCCTGGTAATCCGGATACAAGAATCTTATCATAACTCCGCTACAAATCACGCAAAATGCGTACATTTGTAGCGGAGTTTTTTTATTCATCGTTGCTTATGAGAGAATTTATCATCGCAGACAATCAGGATATCAGTAAGGCAGGAATGATGTTCCTGCTAAGTAAACAAAAGGAAGTGTCCCTCCTTTTAGAAGCTGATAACAAGGCTGAACTGATTCAGCAGCTACGATTGCATCCGCAAGCGGTGATTGTATTGGATTATACACTGTTCAATTTTGCCGGGGCGGATGAATTGATTGTCTTGCAGGAAAGATTCAAGGAAGCCGACTGGATTCTATTCTCTGACGAACTTAGCCTGAACTTTCTCCGCCAGGTACTGTTCAGCAGTATGGCTTTCGGGGTAGTGATGAAAGATAATTCAAAAGAAGAAATCATGACTGCCATTCAATGTGCCACCCGCAAACAACGGTATATTTGCAATCATGTCAGCAATCTGTTGCTTTCGGGCGCTTCTTCTCCGCTGGCTGCCTCAAGCGTAGACGATCATCTGCTGACACAAACGGAGAAGAATATCCTAAAAGAAATTGCATTGGGGAAAACGACGAAAGAGATTGCAGCAGAGAAAAATCTTAGTTTCCATACGATAAACAGTCATCGTAAGAATATCTTTCGCAAATTGGGAGTAAATAATGTACATGAAGCTACTAAATATGCGATGAGGGCTGGGATTGTGGATTTAGCGGAATACTACATCTGAGATGCCGCCTTATAAGAATTACCCTACACATCCTATTAGTACAAACTAGTGAACAGTGCCTTTCTCTATTCTATTTCAATCCATTCTGTTTCAGAAGTTGTTCTATTTCCTTTTCTGATATAGACGCTCTATCTGCTTTATCATAAATATAAAGAAGATTCAAAACTGCATCTTGTTGAGAAACGACTAAAGTAAATGTTATAACCCTTGCTCCTCCACTTTTACCTTTTCCTTTTGAAGTTATTTTCATACGAACTTTGCGCAGTCCATGTCCCAAGTCCGTTCCTAGCAGAGGATTCTGTTCTAAATCATCAATCAATGAAACAAAATCCTCCTTAAAAGAGGAATAGTGTTTCGCCAACCTTTTAGCCTCCCGCTGAAATGTCGGCTTAACTATAATTTCATAATTCATTAATGAACTCTCTTGCAGTCTTTACCTCCAACTTACCTTCCATTGAAAGTTTTACCTCTTTCAGTCCGGCGTCAATCCCTGCTAGAACTTCTTCTTTCGTGATTTCTTCCTCTTCTTTTTCAGCTTCCATTTTTTTCAGTCGTTTCAAATAGTTCTTCACTCGATTGAGCATCTCTTTGTCATTCAAACTCAGGAGTTCCTCCACCAAGTCCATTTTCAGACTTTTCAATTCCATCGTTGTCATAAGCAATCCTCCTTTATTTATATTCTACGAAACAAAAGTAGTGAAAAATCTCCTGATAATCCAATCTTCACCAATCAAAATAAACTATTTAACAGATGATTTCACCGCTCCCCACACAAACTTTTGCTTCTTCATCATAAATCACCCCAAACTGTCCCGGAGCAATGCCTTGCAACTTTTCGGACGACAAGATGTGAAACTGCTTCTCCCCTTCCTGTATCAGTTTTCCTTTTGTAAATTCGGGAGTGTGGCGAATCTTGAAAGTAATGTCTATCTCCTTCTCCTGACCTTTCCAAGGATTATCAGTAATGAAATGGAAATCATGCATCCGGAGTTCATTACCGTATTGTGTCTCTACACCGTAGCCACGAGATACGTAGATAGTATTTTCCTCAATATCCTTCTTGACTACAAACCAGGGACCTCCACTCAATCC
The DNA here is from genome assembly GCF_015667765.1 of Bacteroides sp. 1001302B_160321_D4. Classification (NCBI taxonomy): domain Bacteria; kingdom Pseudomonadati; phylum Bacteroidota; class Bacteroidia; order Bacteroidales; family Bacteroidaceae; genus Bacteroides; species Bacteroides sp. 1001302B_160321_D4. The sequence goes on from NZ_JADPLO010000013.1 coordinate 16,237, forward strand.
GAGCCCTTTCCGCTGACCAATTGTGTGGAACCAATAGCCGCGATGTGTACCCACTTTCTTTCCGGTTTCCAGTTCAACAATCGCCCCTTCCTTTTCTCCTAAAAAACGACGAACGAAATCATTGTAGTTTATCTTTCCAAGAAAACAAATCCCCTGACTGTCTTTCCTTTTGGCACTAGGCAATCCGGCACGGTTTGCAATCTCACGTACCTCCTGCTTCATCAACCCTCCAATGGGAAACATGAGTTTGGAAACTTGCAGGTAATCAATCTGGGCGAGAAAGTCTGTCTGATCTTTCACGGGATCTTTTGCTGTGCCCAGCCAAGTTTTACCATCACATTGCAAGGTGGTGGCATAGTGACCGGTTGCCGTAAAGTCGAAATCTTTCCCGACACGCTGTTCAAAGCAGCCGAATTTGATAAGCTTATTACACATCACGTCCGGATTCGGTGTCAATCCCTGCCGAATTTTATCAATGGCATACGCCGCCACATTCTCCCAATACTCCTGATGCAGGTCCACCACTTCCAAAGACAGACCGTATTTACGTGCCGTTGCAGTAGATAATTCAATATCCTCCTCTGCCGAACAGTCCATATATTCCGCTCCGTCCATACCTATCTTAATGTAAAAAAGAGTAGGCTTATATCCTTGCTCACAAAGGAGATGTACGACAACCGAACTGTCGACACCTCCTGACAATAATGCAGCTATCTCCATGAATAAAAATCCGTCTATTAATAACTTTCTATATTTTAGCTAATACCTATCGAAAACTTTGATGTCACAAAGATAAGGCAAGATTCTCTAACACCCAATCACACATTGAAGGCATTTTTATACCATAAATGTGGTAGATAAGCAAAGTATTTCCTACATTTGCACAGTAAAAAGCTTTTTATGATGACGAAATTAAGAAAGATAATCCTCATACCTGCCCTGATTCTCGTATCTATCAGTGGTTTCTTCTCCTGTGGTGTCGACCGCTGGCCGGAGTATGCCCATCAAACTGCACTGGATACATGGATGTACGACATCATGCAACAGAACTATCTGTGGTATCAAGATCTACCTTCCTACGATGATGTGAATCTGTTTCTGGAGCCTGCCTCGTTCTTGTCTAAAGTGAAATCGAAAAGCGACAGTTACTCGTTTGTGGATTCTGTGATGGAAACCCCGCTGCCTACTTATGGATTTGATTATTCACTGGTTCGAAGTGTGGATATCGATACAGCATATAACGCATTAATTACTTACGTCATTCCCGGTTCACCGGCAGAAGCAGCCGGACTGGAACGTGGAAACTGGATTATGAAAGTCGATACTTCTTACATCAGCAAGAAATATGAGACTCAATTACTACAGGGAACCAAAGCTCGGGATTTGGTGATGGGAGTATGGAAAGAAGTTCCTGTTGAGCCGGAAGAAGGGGAAGAAGTAGGAGAAGAAGAATTTGTATATAAGGTAGTACCTAATGACATAACATTAAAACTACCTGCTGCACGATCCGTTGAGGATAATCCGGTACATAAGACCAAAATACTTACGGTAAAAGAAAACAATAGAGATATCAAAGTAGGGTATCTCATGTACAATAGCTTCACTGCCGGAACCAATAGTGATCCGGACAAGTATAATAACGAACTGCGACAAATCTCACAAGAGTTCAAGACAGCAGGCGTGAAATATGTTATACTTGACCTACGTTACAACGCCGGTGGTTCATTGGATTGCGTTCAGTTATTAGGTACAATTCTGACTTCAGAAGTACGATTAAATAAGCCGATGGCCTATCTGGAATATAATAATAAAAACAGGGACAAGGATGCTACCATCAACTTTGATAGTGAGATATTAAAGAGCGGTGTTAATTTAGACCTGCCCGCCCTATTTGCTATCACAAGCAGTACAACAGCCGGAGCACCGGAAATGTTAATCAGGAGCCTATTCCTGAAAGACAGCTATCCTGTTGTAACCATCGGTGGTGTCACCAAAGGACAAAATGTAGCAACAGAACAATTCATTAATGAAGAATTTCTGTGGTCAATCAATCCGGTAGTCTGCACTGTTTATGATTCCAACCACGATGCCGGAGGAGCTCTCTCCCCTGCAACAGATCTTAAAATCAGTGAAACGACTATTGGTGGAGTTACTAATTACAGTGAGTTTCTGCCATTTGGTGATCCTAACGAAAGAATGTTAAAAGTAGCCATCGGTGTTATTGACGGAAGTTATCCACCAAAGGACGAAGAAACCGAAGAGACGACAAAAGCGCAATTCAAGATAGAGAAAAGCGTAATAAGTCCGGCAAGTAGACGTTTTAGTAGTAACGGATTACGATTAAAATAAGAAAGGATGAAAAAAATAGCTATTTTATTGCTGGCAATACTGACATTCAGTTGTTCGGATGATGACGAAAAGGGCACAGTAGAGGATAAAGGGCAATGGGCTATGATTTTCAATGAAACCGTCAAGAGCGATTCAAATCCTGTAGATAGAACAGAGAAGTTTATGTTCGATGGCGAGCGCCTGATTCAACATATTATAAAACAACGTTATTTCGAAGAAGAAATCAGTAACGAAGTAAACTTGAGCTACTCTGATAATCAGGTAACAGTTACCACTGACTATCTCACTTTAGTATATACATTAAATAGCGAAGGCTATGCCAGTCAATGTGTATACAGTTTGTCTTCACAAAATCGTATTTATCAATTTTCTTACTCTGCAGAAGGATACTTAACCGGAATTGTCGAGAATATTGACGATACAGAATATTCATCAACATCACTTACATACGAGAACGGAGATATAACCTCTATCAGTTCCAAGATGAACGGCCTTGAAAACAAGTTCATTTATGAACCGGGAGAAGAAAGTTCGACATATCATTTGCCCTGCCTCGGTTTATTGGAAATACACCCTCTGACATTCCATATTGAAGCTCTTTACGCAGGGTTATTGGGTAAGGATCCGCGCCATTTCACCATGCACAGTTGTCCTGCAGGAAGTAACGACGAAAAGACAGTCTATTCGTATGGGTTTGATAAAAAAGGAAATCCATCCAGGATGATTTGTCAGACGACCTATGCCGGAGGACAGGCCAGCTATTATCCATACACACGCAACATTTCGATTTCTTTCGAATAATCTTTCATTCCGAACATCGAATTCTCTTTTAAAGTAGTATAATCACTCTATTTCTGTCAAGAGCAGAATTATAGATTCTTAACCTATAAAGATACTTTTCATGCCTCAACTTTGTTTATTCCGAAACAAAGGCTCTGATTTTACCTAACAAAGGCTCTAACTTCTCCTAATGCAGCGTTTAATGAGTCGTAACGCACCGTCTAATTTTTATAAAGCTACGGTATAAAACACGTTAATCTCTAGTTTCATCCCTTTTATAAACCGGGATAAAGCTCACGACTCCCAAGGATACAACAAAAAAGGAGAAAGCTTCCGCTCCCTCCTTCTATCGTAGTTTAACCTCAATCTATTTTATGATTCTGTACCAAAGATACAACATTGAAAAGCCAAAGTCAAGTATTCCCGGTTTTATTTCTTGAAAAACTTATCAAAGAACAGAATCTGATAATCAATGGAATTATTCCAATACTGTCCATTATGCGCTCCCGGGCGGGTAATAAAATCATGATCGATCTTTCTTTCCAACAGGCGGTTATGCAAATCCTTGTTCACATTCAGGAAGAAATCATCTTCTCCACAATCGACAATGATAGCCAAATCGCCATTCTCTATCTTATCAATCTGATTGATAACGGTATGATTATCCCATACCTCCTTATTCGATTCATATTCTCCCAACTGTTTAGCCATGTCCCAGTTTTTCGGGAACGGGCGAATATCCATCCCTCCGCTTGTACTTCCACTGGCACCAAACGTATCTTTATGACGGATTGCATTCCACATCGCTCCGTGTCCACCCATACTCAATCCGGTGATGGCGCGTCCCTTACGGTCGGCAATCGTCTTGTAATGTTCGTCGATATACTTCACCAGTTCCGACGAAATAAAAGTTTCATAGCGGAAAGACGGATTGACCGGACTATCCCAGTACCAACTGGTCTTTCCGTCCGGACAAACGAATATGATTCCTTTTTCGTCCGCAATTTGGGGAAGATTCGGTTTAATGCCAATCCATGTTTTAGCATTTCCACCGTAACCGTGCAGTAAATAAATGGTGGGACAAGCCACCGATTTCTTTCCTGATGCAACATCCGGCGTAACAACGACCACTTGCACTTCCTTATTCATGGAAGGACTTTTAATTAACAAGGTATCTACTTTGGCAGCAAAAGAGGGAGCTACCCAAATTAAAAGAAGAGCAATTAATAGATTTTTTTTCTTTTCCATTGTGTGTTATAAATAGTTAGATATAATTATTCCTCTGGCTCTGCAGCAGGATTAAATTTAGCAACCGGCATTTCAAAGTTTTTATGACACTGTTTACAGGTATAGTTCCAGTGGTTGTCTCCCGGGGGAATGACCATTAATGCAGAAATGATAGCAGCCCCCATAGCACGCCAACGCTTTTCTTTTCTCAAAACCAACTGGATGTCCGATGAACCGCAGTACGGACAAAGCGTTAACTCTTCCGGCCAACTATCGTTATCCTTCAACACTTGGACAGCATTCTCGTAGTCTTCATCTGCCACCAATATATCCACCCCTGCTATACTACTTACGCAACTTTTATACAAAGTAGAGAAATTCTCATTGTGCAGAATAGACTCGATGCCTTCATTCTCCAATGCTCCCTGAAGGATATGTGCCTTCATCGCATCATTACAAGTGATCAATTTTACAGTCTTCATAAGGAATCTGTTTTAATATGTCCCACAAAAATAAGATATAAAAATGAAATGTGAAACAAAACCCGACTAACTTTATCAGCAGGTAAAACGAACCAAATCAGAAGTGATTCTATTTTTATTCACGGAAGATATCATTATTTAATACTTTTTTCGTACTTTCGCAGCGACAATTGGCAATCACATGAAAAAACTATTGACACTGCTACTATTTTCCAACATCCTGTTTTCCCTGTTACAGGCACAACCTGTACATCAAATAAAGGGAACGGTGATTGAGAAAAACAGCCGTCAGCCATTAGAATTCATTAACGTAATGGTTCTTGGGCTGAACAAAGGTGGTGTCACCAATGCGGAAGGTCATTTCACCATCGAACAAGTGCCTCCCGGCATCTACCGCCTACAAGCGACAGCCATCGGCTACAAGAGTGTCACTACTCCCGAATATATCTTATCTACCAAAGATCTGAACATTTCGATAGAAATGGAAGAGAACCTGACCGAACTCGCAGGAGTAACCGTCACCGCTTCTCCTTTCCGGCGCGACTTGGAAAGTCCGGTCAGCCTGCGCATCATCGGATTGCAGGAAATAGAAAAGAGTCCGGGAGCCAACCGGGACATTTCGCGTATTGTTCAGTCTTATCCGGGAGTTGCCTTCTCTCCTATCGGCTACCGCAATGACTTGATTGTACGCGGTGGTTCTCCTTCTGAAAACCGTTTCTATCTGGACGGAGTGGAAATACCTAATATCAATCACTTCAGCACACAAGGAGCCTCCGGCGGTCCGGTGGGGATTCTCAATGCCGACCTGATCCGTGAAGTAAATTTCTATACAGGTGCTTTTCCCACTGATAGAGGGAACGCACTTAGCTCCGTGCTTGATTTCAAATTGCGCGACGGAGATATGGAGCATAACTCACTAAAAGCTACCCTCGGAGCATCCGAAGTCTCTCTGACCTCTAACGGACATATTGGAAAGAAAACCTCCTATCTGGTATCCGTGCGTCAATCTTATCTGCAATTCCTGTTTGATATGCTCGACCTGCCTTTCCTGCCGACTTTCACCGATGCGCAATTCAAGTTGAAAACCCGGTTCAACGAACAGAACGAACTGACGGTATTGGGGCTTGGAGGAATCGACAATATGCGATTGAACACGAAAGCAGATAGCGAGGACAATGAATATATCCTTAGTTACCTGCCAAAAATCAAGCAGGAAACGTTTACCTTAGGTGCTGTATATCGTCACTATGCAGGCCCGCATGTGCAATCGGTGGTAGTCAGTCACAGTTACCTGAACAACCGCAATACCAAATACCGGCAGAATGATGAAAGCATTCCGGAGAATCTGATGCTCCGCCTCCGTTCTACCGAACAGGAAACGAAGTTCCGCTTCGAAAACAATTCTTCTTTCCGCAACTGGAAAGTCAATCTCGGAGTGAATCTGGATTATAGTCAATATACCAATACCACCTTTCAAAAGGCATATACCAATCAGGCACAAACGTTTGATTACCATACCTATTTGGGAATGATGCGTTGGGGACTTTTCGGCACTATCAGCTACTCTTCGATGGACGAACGTTTCACAGCTTCCTTGGGATTGAGAGCTGATGCCAACAATTATTCGTCGGCCATGAAGTCACTCTCCGACCAGCTTTCTCCCCGCATATCGCTTTCCTACCAACTTGCCGAGCACTGGTTCGTTAGCGGAAATGCAGGACTTTATTATCAGTTGCCTCCTTACACGGCACTCGGTTTTAAAGATAATAACGGAACGTATGTCAACAAATACAATCTGCGTTATATGAAAGTCAGCCAGGAAAGTCTGGGCATTAGTTGGCGCAAAGGAGATACGTTCGAAGTCTCCGTCGAAGGATTCTATAAAGACTATGACAAAATTCCGCTCTCCGTTGTAGACGGGATTCCTCTTACCTGCAAAGGAAATGATTATGGAGTGATTGGCAATGAATTGCTGACTTCTACCGCTCAAGGACGTTCGTATGGCGCGGAGATTCTGGTAAAGTGGCTGATCGCCAAGAAACTGAATCTGGCTTCTTCCTTCACCATCTTTAAAAGTGAATACCGCAACGACAAAGAGAGCGAATACATCGCATCCGCATGGGACAACCGATATATTTTCAATTTACGGGGAACTTACAATCTGCCCTACCAATGGAGTGTCGGCATGAAAGTCAGTTGCATCGGTGGTGCTCCTTATACCCCATACGATGAAGAAAAGTCATCTTTGGTATCCGCCTGGGATGCACAAGGCAAAGCATATTACGACTATTCAAAATATAATAAGGAACGTCTTCCGGCCTTTGCACAGGTAGACCTCCGTATCGACAAGACATTTTATCTGAAACATTGCATGCTGGGATTCTATCTTGATTTGCAGAATATCACGGCAAGCAAACTGAAACAGCAGGATGTGCTGATGAGCACCGGCATCATCGAGAATCCGGAAGCTCCTGCCGACAGCCAACACTATAAAATGAAACGCCTCAAACAATCGAGCGGGACTTTGCTCCCCACATTAGGAATAACATTTGAGTATTAATTTATGCATAGAACATTAAACTAGAAAAAGAGTATGAAAAGAGAAATCGCTATGATTGCCTTCGTATTATTAGGCATGGGAATGACAGCTTCTGCACAATTCGGCAAGAAGATTAATTTAGGAAAAGCCTTACAAGCAGGTAAAGATGTAGTATCAGCCGTTACGTTATCTGATGCGGACATTGCTAATATGAGTAAGGAATATATGGCATGGATGGACACTCATAATCCATTGACAAAACCTGATACTGAATATGGCAAACGTCTGGAGAAACTGACGGGACATATCAAAGAAGTGGACGGACTGAAACTTAACTTTGGCGTATATGAAGTAATAGACGTAAACGCCTTTGCCTGCGGTGACGGTAGTGTACGTATCTGCGCCGGTCTGATGGATGTTATGACGGATGAAGAAGTAATGGCAGTGGTAGGTCATGAAATCGGTCATGTGGTTCACACAGATTCCAAAGATGCCATGAAGAATGCTTATCTCCGTTCAGCTGTGAAAAACGCGGCAGGTGCAGCCAACGACAAAGTAGCCAAACTGACAGACTCCGAACTGGGAGCCATGGCAGAAGCTCTTGCCGGTGCACAATTCTCACAAAAGCAAGAAAATGAAGCCGATGATTATGGTGTTGAATTCTGCGTAAAAAACGGCATCGACCCTTATGCAATGGCAAATGCCTTGAGTAAATTGGCAGAACTTGCAAAAGATGCTCCTAAAGCATCCTATGCACAAAGAATGTTCTCTTCACATCCGGACACTCAAAAACGCATTGAACGTACAAAAGCCAAAGCAGACAGCTACGCTAAGAAGTAAAGAGTTTATCTAATATATAAGGAAGAGTTCAAAACTTCCTGTTGATTTTTATTAAGGCACGGATTACACGGATTAACACAGTTCTTATTTAATTGAAACTGTGAAATCTGCGTAATCCGTGCCTCAATTATATTATTATGATTACACAAAAAAGACAACACGATTATTAAATTTTCATTAATATATTACACATATTTGCATAGTGTCCCGATTTCTTGTAATTTCGACCCTATAACCATTTAAATCCATTTATGGAATTTCTTATCATACTTTTCTTACTTATACTGAATGGCATTTTTGCCATGTATGAAATTGCGTTGGTATCATCCAGCAAAGCACGTCTTGAAACACTTGTCGCAAAAGGTAACAAATCAGCCCGAGGAGTTTTAAAACAATTGGAAGAACCGGAAAAGTTCTTGTCTACCATTCAGATTGGTATCACGCTGATCGGTATCGTATCCGGTGCGTATGGTGGTGTGGCTATTGCCGACGACCTCGTACCTTTCTTTTCTCTCATTCCGGGCGCAGAAGCATACGCACGCAACCTGGCAATGATTACTACTGTAGCAATCATCACCTATCTTTCTCTGATTATCGGAGAGCTGGTTCCTAAATCCATTGCTCTTAGTAATCCGGAACGGTACGCCACTTTGTTCAGCCCGGTCATGATTCTGCTGACGAAGGTTTCTTATCCTTTTGTGTGGTTGCTAAGCGTCTCTACCCGGTTACTGAACAAACTTATCGGTCTGAAAAGCGAAGAACGCCCCATGACACAGGAAGAAATCAAAATGATCCTGCACCAAAGTTCGGAGCAGGGTGTGATTGACAAAGAGGAAACGGAAATGATACGCGACGTATTCCGTTTCTCTGATAAACGCGCCAACGAACTGATGACACATCGCAGAGATCTTATTATCCTTCATCCCGATGATACACAGGAAAAGGTGATGAAGATTATTGAAGAAGAACATTACAGTAAATATCTATTGGTAGACGAACGGAAAGATGAGATTATCGGTGTGGTTTCCGTAAAGGATATTATCCTAATGGTAGGCAACAAAAAGGTGTTTAACCTGCGCGAAATTGCCCGTCCTCCCCTCTTTATTCCGGAAAGTTTGTATGCAAATAAAGTTTTAGAGCTATTTAAGAAGAACAAAAACAAGTTCGGAGTTGTTGTTAACGAGTATGGCAGCACAGAAGGCATTATCACACTGCACGACCTGACCGAAAGTATCTTCGGAGACATCCTTGAAGAGGATGAAATGGAAGAAGAAGAAATCGTCACTAGGCAGGATGGTTCAATGCTGGTGGAAGCTTCAATGAATATCGACGACTTCATGGAGGAAATGGGTATCCTATCCTACGAAGATCTGGAATCGGAAGACTTCACCACTCTGGGTGGATTGGCCATGTTCCTGATTGGTCGCATCCCGAAAGCAGGAGATATCTTCACCTACAAGAATCTGCAATTCGAAGTGGTGGACATGGACCGCGGACGAGTAGACAAACTGCTTGTCATCAAACGGGACGAGGAACAGGAATAGGATAGCAAAAAACGAGCAATAGCTCACTATAATTATATTAACTTAAAGCACTTAATGATGAAAAAAGTAATTATGTTAGCAGCAGTCGTAGCTGCTTTGGCATCATGCCAATCAAAAGCAAACAAAGCCGCAGAGGCACAAGCAGACAGTCTAGCTATTGCTATGACTCCGATTACCGAATTGACTGAAGTTTATGAAGGTACTCTTCCTGCTGCCGACGGTCCGGGTATTGACTATGTACTGACCTTAAATGCTGCAACTGACGGTGTAGATACAGTGTACACACTGGATATGACTTACCTCGACGCTGAAGGTCAAGGACAAAACAAGACTTTCACTTCGAAAGGAAAACAAGAGACTGTACACAAGGTTGTGAACAAAAAACCTGTTACTGCTGTTAAGTTAACTCCGAAAGATGGTGAAGCTCCGATGTATTTCGTGGTTGTTAACGACACCACTCTTCGTTTGGTGAACGATAGCTTGCAAGAAGCTGTCAGCAATTTGAATTATGACATCATCAAGGTAAAATAATAAATAAGCCTAACCCTAACCAGTAAAAAAAGCTCTGTATAGAACCTTCGTTCTTGCAGAGCTTTTCCTTTTTTACACTATCACCTATTCTAATCGGACTATTCACTTTATTAGTTCTACCGATACTTTGATATTACCGTATTCATAAGCCCGGAAATACTGTTATCCCAATACCCCGTGTCCTTCTTGCAGACGTTTCAGCCTCAACAAGGCTTCGATATAATAATAATCTGCATAAATAATAGAAGCATCTATCTCGGAATGAGCCGGCCAATGTCCTACGCTATGAAGCAGGAAGGACGGTTTGCTCTTGCCACTCCGATAACTGTCAGAGTTCAGGCTTGCCAGCATTTCAATAGCAGCATCTTTATAACGTTTTCCTGTTCCATTCGGGAGGTAAGTGGATAATTCAAGCAAAGCAGAGGCCACCACTGCCGCAGCAGAAGCGTCACGCGGAGCATCCGGTATTCCCGGTGCACTGAAATCCCAATAAGGAACCTTGTCTTCCGGCAAACGTTCGAGATAGACATCTGTCACTTTCTGCGCGAAATCAAGATACTTAGGATCTTTCGTTTCACGATAAACTACCGTGTATCCATAGATTGCCCATGCCTGACCACGCGCCCACATGGTACTGTCGGCATAACCTTGGTGCGTTACTCCTTTTATCAGATTACCTGTAATGGTGTCGTATACCGCTACATGGTAAGATGTATAGTCGGGACGGAACTGGCATTTCATCGTTTTATCGGCATGAGAAACGGCAATATCATATAAATAAGGATTTCCACCATTCTTCGCTGCCCAGAAAAGCATTTCGAGGTTAATCATGTTATCCATGATGGTATTGTGCGGCCAGTTGCGGGGTTCCACTTCACGAGGCCATGAAAGGATGGTTCCTACGATAGGATTGAACAGAGTAGCCAACGTATCGGCTGTATCAAGAATCACTTGTTTGTAAGCCGGATTCTTGGTCAGGCGGTAACCATTTCCGTAGCTACAGAACACGAGGAAGCCCAAATCATGGTCGAAAGCCGGAGTCTTGGAAAGGAATTCTAGTGAGTTCGTGAACTTCTCCGCTTCTTTCTGAATCTGTTTATCTTTCGTATATTCGTAATCATACCACAATACTCCGGGCCAGAAACCGGCACACCATTCTTCCTTCGTCGCTTTCCGACAATTCCAATGATGTTCGTCAGTCATGATATTACGTGGCATCATTGTATAGTCGATGCCGGAGTCTGTTTTCAGTTCCGCAAGCGTACGTTGTGTCTGCTCTGCACAATAGTCCAATGCCTTATTCACATCCAATGTACCGGACGGCTGATGAACACACGTACAGAAACCTAACATCACAGCCAAACCTACTACAATCTTTTTCATCTTAATCTGATATCTTCGAGTTAATTCTTAATCTTTATTTCTCTTTGTCAATTATTGATTGGTCAATTACTTATTCATCCGAAACCAATCGACATCTGCCCATCCCCGATTGCCTTCATTCGGAGTCACACAGAATAGTCCGACTTTGGCTCCAATCCATTTGCCCTGACGGGCTGTGAAAGACTCTCCTACTGTCGTATATTTCTTCCCGTCCAGACTATAAGCAAATGTACAAACGGCTCCTTTCCGAACCTTTACTTGCAAGTAAACTGTTTGCCATTCATTATCTGCTACTCCCGGCATCTTTAGATATTTTACCGGAATGTTTGCCAATTCTTTTATCTGTTCGGGATTTTGCTGTTCCGCGTCCTTACAAACTGCCTGTTGCAGAATAAACTGATCCCCCGCTTTGCGAATAGAAAGATAACTATAATCCCATCCCATCACAATAATTCCGGCTTGTTCTCCATCCTGCTTGGCAGTAAATGTCAGCTTGGTCGTAGCTGTAAACTCTTCAGCCGGGAACTTTTGCATCAACAGATTAGGAACTTCCCAGAAGTTCACAAACTCTTTCGAAAGGCTGCCTGCATAAAGACGGATAAATCCCAAATCGGTAGTAAACCCGTAAGTGTCTTTTTTATTGGCATGCCATTGCCATTGTAATCCCAAATGCCGGGTATTGAATTCGTCACTCTCCGGCGGAGTAGCGATCGGATAGGTCTTTCCCACATTCGGTTTCTTATAAGTCGTTACAGGTTCACCGCAACCGTCTTTATCCTTGTCCACTCCGATTACAGGCCAGTCATTTATCCACATCATCGGATTCAGATGAATCACACGTCCGTAAGCACCCTTATCTTGAAAATGGACGAACCAGGATTCTCCTGTGTTGGTGTCTACCCAACCACCCTGATGAGGTCCGTTTATCGTTGTCTTTCCTTGTGCCATCACGATTTTCGATTCGTAAGGGCCATAGATGTTCTTTGAGCGAAGTACCAATTGCCAACCGGTTGCTACCCCTCCTGCCGGAGCAAAAATATAATAGTATCCGTTGCGTTTATAGAGCTTCGGTCCTTCTACGGTATGATTCTTTCCATCATTTCCGTCGAACACCATCACCGGATCGGAAATAACTTCTGTTCCTTCTGGATTCAGTTCGCAAATGACGAGGATACTGTTCACCCCACTACGGCTTCCGGCATAAGCATGTATCAGATATACTTTCCCGTCTTCGTCCCACAAAGGAGTTGCATCAATCATTCCTTTCCCTGCTTTTACCAATACAGGTTTGCTCCATTTTCCTTTCGGGTCTTTGGTTTTAATCATATAGATTCCATAATCCGGATCCCCCCAGTAAATATAAAATTCTCCGTTATGAAAACGAATGGCCGGTGCCCATACGCCTTTACCATGCTGTGCCTTATCGAAGAAAGGTTCCGGCTCCTGAACCGGTAACGCATAGTTTACTAACGACCAATTAACCAAATCATTGGAATGAAGAATAGGAATTCCAGGAATACAATTAAAGCTGGATGCTGTCATATAGAAATCATCTCCGGCCGCACAGATATCCGGGTCTGAATAGTCAGCATGAAGAACCGGGTTCTGATAAGTTCCATTCCCCTTATCAGCCACCCAGGTCTTAGAAATTTCTTGTGCGCCTGCCAATGAACTGCAAGCCATCATTCCTGCTAAAAACAGAATCTTTTTACGCATATACCTTACTAATCAATTTCATTCAAAACTAGATTCGTTATTCCTAAAAACAGGTTCTTTCTACCTTATATAAAAACCAAGCACTTTTAAAACTGAATCCTATCTCTGATTTCAAAACAATCTATTTACTGACCTATTTACTTATATATACGAAAGGGATTAGGTAAATACCTAATCCCTTTCCAACTTTTTTCTATTTATCTAAGATTATTGTAAAACAATCATGCTATATTACCAACAGCTTTTTCTTTACTCTTTTGCAAACATCAGGGTTCCGAAACCTAATTGGTCATAACCGCCGCTATTAGGTCCATAATCACCTGCCCCACCATCGGAATTTCCGCGTGATGCATTTTCACGCATTTTATCAACCCACATCTTAGCATAGATGCTTGATTTACCATAATCCTGCGCCAAACGATTCACCAGCTCCCACGCAGGACGCACTTCACCACGTGAATCCTTTCCCTCTCTTCTTTCCTGTGCAGAAATGGTATCCCAGCTTCCACTACAATTTGTATAAGTAGTATAAGGCAGATCATTATCTGTATACCTGAAACCGGTCATCTTCCAACTGGCACTTGAACTACCGGTTTCAGCACCACCGATATTGTATTTAGCCACATACTCACACATAGCCAATGCACGTCCGTCATCAAAGATGAAAAGGTCTTCACCTACATTCTTTGCCATCTGACAGAAAGCACCCAGCAGACTGACACACAAGGTAGCATGTCCCTGGTCACGACCTGATTCCTGACATTGTCCCAGCATTTCATTACTATCCGGATCTAAATGTATGAAAGGAACGCCATTTCCTATATTTCCCGAACCAATACCAAATTTGAAATATTGGATAGCTTCATTGATTTTAAAGTTATCATCCGCCAAAATACCGATAGAAAGTAAAGCTGTCATCGCAGATAAATCCCAATTGAGCCAATAATGAAGCGCACATTCATTTCCATTGTGCGTAGACAGGAATTTTGTGATATGAGGATAAAAGACATCTGCAATCCATGCTTTAAACTTAATGAAATCAGCTTCCTGCCATCCTGAATAAGAACGCATAATCTCCGCTGCATTTGCTATTTGATGTACCTGAATAAAAATCAAGAACTCGTTCGGATCTATAAATTCACCTTTATCATTCACGATAAATCCTGTACATGTTTTAGCCCAGTCATTCAAAATAGCAACAGCAGCATCTGCATACTGTGCACCGTCAGTCTCCGACAATTTCCATCGAAGGGCCAATTGATAGGCTGCGGCAGCGTCCTTCATCAACTTCGTGTAGTTATTCCAGTCATTGGGATATTTGCCTGCCCAATTATTTTGATCGAGACGCGCCAATAATTTCACCGGAGAAGCCTTATAATTTGATTGTGACAAGCTATTCCCGCCACGACTTAAATGATCGAACGCATTTTTCCAAGGTTGCGCACCGGCTTGCACTTTTCCTTTTACAAACTCAAAATCCGTTTCTGTATGAAGCATACAAGGATGTTCCAAAGTCGTAACATAATCCTTCACTTCCGGCCAACTACTCATATCATTAGAGCCGTCTTCTATTTCGCTACATGCTAAAAGCGTGGTAGAAGTCAGGGCAAAAAGCCCTGCTCCTATTATTGTATATAATTTCATCTTATTCATGGTAGTTATTCGTTAGTATTGTTTTCACTATCTACAAAAGCTTGAAGTTCCTCTATGGATTTGAAAGAACGAATCCAGTAAAGATCATAAGTCTGAGCTGTTTCCGGGAAATCAGCAATTACAAACTTACATTGCGACAAATCAAAGACCTGATTCCAATCTGTAGGAGTCACTGTTTTATATCTTGCCTGCAAATCATAATACAACACATTAGGTTTTGTAATTGATATTTCACTTGTACCCAAAATGGCATACCTGTTATTTGCATCTCCAGCCGTACCCCAATATTCAGGACCAATTTTCTTAATGCCATCATCAAAAACTTCAAGTTTGATACAGCCCTGACTATTATTTCCAACATGTAATTGAGACTTAAATCCAATTTTAACAGCAAGATATCTATATTCAGCAGGAGTTATATTAACAACTTTTCCCTTACCGCTTCTCGCAAGCCATAAATCACCACGATACTTAACCTTACTATCAGGTCCACCCATCTGAACAGTGGTCTTATTTCCGTCAGATGAAACGACAGACGCATTGTTGCCATCCAAATACCAATTATTATCCAGTCCGTTACCCAAACCATTACCTAATGAATACCAGAAACGTCCATCGGCAACTGTGACAGTTACATTTTGTACAACAGGGCCATAAGAAGCTGTTATCACAGCAGAAGCGGCCTTAGTAGTATGTACTTTCAATTTACCAGTCTTATCCACACTAATCACCTCCGGATTATCACTCGTCCAAGTCAGCAGCGAAGCAGTAGCATCTACCGGTTCCAATGTGTACTTAACCTGATATTCCTGTCCATATCCCAATTGATTAAGTTCCGCATCTTCAGTAAACGTCATTCCGGTAATTGGAGTTACTATCTTAACCCCTATCTCGCAACTTGCAGACACCGGATTCGAACTGAAATCATCAGCCGTCACTATAATAATCGCATCCCCTTTGCTGATTCCGGTCACCAAACCTGTCTTTTCATCCACCGTAGCTACTTCCGGGTTACTACTTGTCCATTTATAACGCTTGAACGTAGTAGTTGCCGGTTCTGAAGAAACAGTTAATTGATATTCATCGCCTGCCGCAATCTCTTCTGCCGGAACATTAGTTATATTGATGGCTGACATATAGGTATATTCGTCCATAACTTCAACTGTTCTAGTGACGATCGTAGCCTCCGGACCGAAACCGATTTCCGGCGTTAATGTAATAATAGCTTTTCCTGCTTTATCCTTAGTCACGACCTTACCTTCCCGTGTAACAGCAACAATAGATTCATCCGACGAAGTCCATTGCACATTAGCATTGGTTGCATTTTCAGGTGCAATACTCCAAGAGAGTTGCAGTTCTTTGTTCTTCAGCAGACAAATTGTTTTATTCCCTGCATCATATTGAGTTTCGTTAAGAGTAATGGTGGATACTGTAATCATTTCGTCCATCTTTCCTCCTAAATCCTTATCATCATCACATGAAGTCAGACCTAAAAACGAACAAGCCGCCAGTCCAACAAAATATTTTATATAATCTCTTTTCATGATTCTTATTCTTTAAGTTATTCAGACTTGATTATTGCCATCCCGGATTCTGTCCTAAGTTCGGATTCAACTGACACTGATCTACCGGAAGCGGATACAGGTCATTTTTACCACCCCAGCGCCGACTATTTTCCAAGATCAAACAGCCATCGGAGTCTTTTGCCATATTAGAAGCGCCAGCCCATGAAGTCGCAAAATCAGTTCCTGTCCATTTCACTCCTAGAATAGGTTTAGGCATCTCTACAATAGCAGTATTCCAACGCTTCAAATCATCAACTCGGAAACCTTCATTGTACAATTCGATGGTACGTTCACGACGGATTTCCTCTCGCATATTCAAACTGTTTTCTGAAGCAAAAGACGTAGTCAGTTTAGGCATATCCGGGTTTACACGGAGACGAACCAAATTCAACGAGATATTCAAAGCATCATCCAAAGCTTTGCCGGTGGTTCCCAACTCATACATAGCTTCTGCATAATTCAATAAAACTTCTGCATAACGAATAATCGGAAAGTCGTAACCTTCAAATGTATCAGCCACCTTACGTTCCGTACCCCATTTTTGGTTTTGATAACCGGAACCTTGGAATACATTACATGTAATGGCATTGGTCGCATCTTCCCCATCCATACCTTTCCAGTCAATACGCGGTTTGTCGTTATCCCAATATTTAGTGCCATGAGCCAGAAGACAGTTCTTCATGCGATTATCACGATTTTCAAATTCCGTAGTCAGACCTCCATAACCTTTAAAGACATCAGCACTCTTGGCATGGTCAATAGGTAGCCCATTGCTACAAAGATACATATTCACAAATTTACGATTAATATATTGCACGTTCGCTACACAACCATGTGTGATATTAGTCCCGATCGGAGCAATCGTTTCATCATGACGACGATAGAATATATATTCTTTATTGGCACTCTTAGTCAGATTCGCAGGATTAGACTGTACATTCTCTAAAATGAACAGGTATTTATAAGCCATCTCTCCCAATGCTGCTGGTTTGAATAGCTCGAATTGCTTACTGTCGATAACTTTTTTCGCCGCATCCGCTGCAATACTCAACAATGCTTTGCCACGTTCTTCATTATTGCGGTTTT
The DNA here is from genome assembly GCF_015667765.1 of Bacteroides sp. 1001302B_160321_D4. Taxonomy (NCBI): domain Bacteria; kingdom Pseudomonadati; phylum Bacteroidota; class Bacteroidia; order Bacteroidales; family Bacteroidaceae; genus Bacteroides; species Bacteroides sp. 1001302B_160321_D4. Next base: position 33,932 of record NZ_JADPLO010000013.1, read on the forward strand.
GTTGCCATGTGCCTTCATATAAAGCGACACGTGAAAGGAATGCATAAGCTCCCCATTTTGAAATACGCCCTTCATCGTCTGTCGTAATTGTTTCCGGCAATACTTCAGCCGCATCCTTCAAATCCTGAATCACGAAGTCAATCACTTCGCTACGGTCATTGCAGCTCATGCGTAACTCGGGTGAAGTAATATCCAACGGTTCTTTAGTGATAATCACATTGCCAAACAATTGCACCAAATCAAAATAAGAATAAGCACGGAAGAACTTCGCTTCTGCTACATAGCGACTAATATCACCGTTACCGGAAAAAGACGCCGCTTTTTGCAGCAACAAATTGCAACGGCGGATATGGGCATAATTGCTGGTATAGTTACCGTCTGAAGTAGGAATCGGATTACTACCATTGCTGTACATATTTACAGAACTGGAAGTCATCAAGTCCGAACGCCAGTCAGAATGTGCACCATCAGAAATAACAGACTTGAAATCACGGGTCCAACCATAGAAATTAGTTGCAAAATATTTAAAATCATCTGCTGCCCCCCATAAGTTGCCATCTGCCAGTTGGTCCTGCGGATCAAGATCCAGACACGAATTCAGTGTCAGACCAAGCGATAAAATTAAAAAAGCTTTCTTATATAGTTTCATATTCTTCATACATTAAAAAGTTAGATTTAATCCGAAAGTCACTGTACGGACAAAGGGGAAACGTCCTGCTGCTGATACCTTACGGCTAGCCTCCGGATCCCATCCGTCGTTAATTTTAGAATATTCCCAAAGATCAGCACCTGCTACATATACACGACAAGAACTAATTGCTTTCGTTTTAGCTAAAAAGGCAGAAGGTACATTGTATCCCAATGTCACATTTTTCAGACGAATGTAAGAACCATCTTCCACTGACCAGGAAGAAGCCTGATAGTTGTAGTCATTGATTTCATTCTTATTACTATATGTCGGATAATAAGCACCCCGGTTCTCCGGACTCCACGTGTTACCTACCGATTGATTCGAAGTGTTCAGATATAATGCTTTCATCGGTATACGCCAAATCTCATTACCGTTATTATCTCCCGTACGGAAGATTGTACGTTGAGCAGCACCCTGGAAAACCAATGATAAATCAAATCCCTTCCATTCTGCTCCTACATTAAAAGAGAAAGAGATTTTCGGATCATCTGTACCTAAATAAACAATATCATTCTGATCCAGTTTGCCGTCATTATTTACGTCAGCATACATATTATCTCCCAAACGGAAGTTTTGTTCTGTCAATCCGATAGTATTACCAGTCAGGAAGCGATATAGATATTTTTGACGTTCTTCTTCTGTCTGTGCTTTGCCGGCATAACGCAAACCAAAAATACTATTCAACGGATAACCTTGCTGTTTATCAACAAAACCGGATTTCAGAACTGAAACTGCACCAATATCCGTCAGTTTATTCGTATTAAAAGAATAAGTACCTCCTACATGATAAGTGAAGTCTTTTCCAATCTTATCAGACCAGTTTACCATGACTTCCCATCCATGTGATCTGAATTTTCCATTGTTTGACATACCTGCGTTATCACCCAGAACTCCCGGATAAGAAACATTAATCAACATATTATCATTACGTTTCATGTATACTTCGGCAGTACCTGTCAGACGGGAATCGAACAAGGAAAAATCCAATCCTAAATTATAGTTCTTAATGCGTTCCCATTCACGTCCCAGAGAAGCGATTTTACCATTCGTATCTATGATAGTGCCTTTGTTAGGACCGATATAAGCTCCGCTTTGAGATTCAAATTTATAGAATTGTGTACCATCATATCGATCAATACCACTCTGGTTACCAACTTCACCATAAGAAAGACGGATTTTCAAATCGTTCAACCATTTGATGTTCTTCATAAACGCCTCTTCCGTAATACGCCATCCACCGGATATTCCATAAAAGAAGTCCCAGCGATTTTCCGGTTTAAACTTGGAAGAACCATCATAACGCATATTTACTTCCAATAAGTATTTTGACTTATAATTATAGTTTAAACGAGAATAGTAGGACATCACAGCCTCATGCCACTTTGTACCATGTTTATCTGTCAGATTTACCAAACCTGCCCCATTTACAGTTTCCAACGAGTTCTGTATATCTTTCACCGATACACCAAAATAATCGTATTCTTTCAATTCATATTGAGCACCAACCATTGCACTTACATTATGATGCTGCGCAAATGTATTATGATAATCAACATAACCTGCCATAGAATAGAAGTCTGTACGCGAACTTGTTTTCTCGTAAGACGACTCTTCCTGTTTGTAACCGTCAGCCTTAGTGTTTATCTTGGTTCCCGCATAATTATAAGAAGTAATAGCCATCTTCTTTATATCACGTGAAGCTACTCCGGAGTTATAACCGAGATTTGCTACTACATCCAGATGTTTATTAATATTGTAAGTGAATTTCTCACTGATATTAATTTCAGATACTTTCAGTTTATTATCTCCACCCAGTTCGGCAAACCAAATCGGTGACAACCAAGTTCCCCACGAATAAGGTTTTCCATCAATCGTAGAAGCCGGAAGTCCCGGTTGCGGATAACTGGAAGTCAATGTTCTATTCAGTTGTGAAGGAGCCACCTGATCCTGACGGTTATAGGCTATCACAGATTCAATAGAAAAGTTATCAAAGACTTTCAGTTTATTAGTCAAACGAAGATTGAAACGCTGATTGTTATTATTTCCCCACTTCAAGTTACTGTCATCATACATATACCCTACGGACAAGCGATATAAATTCTTTTCTGTACCTCCGGAAACAGCTAAGTCATGTTGCGTAGAATAAGAATTGCCGAACAACACGTCTTGCCAGTTGGTATCCATGAACACGAAATCCATTACATCTGAATAGCTGGGAGCAAAAGGATTTGCACTGTGATCCAAATCAATGTATTTACCTTCATTAGCCAATGCCATTTTCGCATATTTCACCCATGAGTAAGAATCCGGCTGACCATCGTTCTGACAAGTCTGTAACACTGCATTTGCCCACTCGTTCATAGTCATCAGCTTCGGCTGCAATCCCACCATCTTGTAAGTGTATGAACCGCTATATTCTATTCTCGCTTTTCCTTCCTTTGCCTGCTTAGTGGTTACCAATACCACACCACCTGCAGCCCGGGAACCATAAATAGCAGCCGATGCATCTTTCAGAAAATTGATAGACTGAATATCAGAAGGGTTGATATTACGCAGTGCATTTACACCATCATAAGCAACTCCGTCAATAACGATCAATGGCTCCGCATTATTTGCAGAAACAGAACCACGCAATTTCAAGCCCCAGCTCTCATCTCCCGGAGCTGCCGAATTGCGAGTGATCGTAACACCCGGAACCTGACCTTGCATTGCCTGTAACGGACTTGACATCGTTCCTTTATTCTTCAACATTTTATCAGATACCACTGTTACAGCACCAGTCAATGTCTCCTTCTTTTGTGAACCGTATCCCACTACCACAACTTCGTCCAATACTTCGCTATCTTCCTGCAATTTTACATTTATCACAGTTTGTGCAGCCACATCTATAATTTGATCCTTATAACCAATATAGCTGAATTTCAACTTAGCTCCAGCAGGTACACCAATCGTATAATTTCCGTCAATATCCGTAATAGTTCCTTCTGTTCCTCCTATTACAGTAATATTCACACCAATCAATGGTTCGCCTGTTGCATCAACGACTTGACCTTTCACTTTCTTTTGAGCCTGTGCCACTACTTGACTATCTTTCATGTTTGTATCGGCCCACGCCTTTGAAACAGGACAAAGTCCCAGCATTAATCCTAACGCAAACACCGCTGTTTTGTTAGGTCGCGAATTAAATATTAATCCTCTTCGTTTCATAAAATTAAATTTGAGGTTTAAAAATAGTATTAAATTTTTGTTCTCTAAAATAAGGTGAGGCATACAAGTACCTCTTTGTAAATTCTGACTCCTTTTCCATAAGCACAAAGGGTTATTTATTAATGAATAAGATTATATACAATTCCGGAAAAACTCGCGCATTTCACGACGTCCCAGAAACAGATGGTTTTCCACCGTCCTGCAACTTAAATTCAGTTCATTTGCGATTTCCGGAGACATTTTATTTTCGAAGCGGTTCAATGTATAAATTAACCGACGTTGTTCGGGCATAGCAGCCAAGCGGGTCCGTTCCATTGTCATTAAATCATCACCGATAATTTTTTCTTCGGTTTCATTGGTAGAAGTGGACATAGTATCATAGATGTAGCTGTCTATCTCCTGTTTCTTATAATAACGACGGATATAGTCGATCACAATATTGCGGGCAATGGTGAACAAGAAATATTTCACTGTGTCCGGACGGAGCATTTGCTTGTAGTCCAGCAGACGTACAAATACATCCTGGGTTAGATCCTCCGCTTCGTAGCGATGAGTGATACGATAAGTAATATAGGTAAGAATCACCTGATAATATTCTTCATAAGAACGGGTGATAATGTTGTCGGAAGTGTTAGCTGTTGTCTCCATAATACTATCTTTTTCGGTTTTGATCACGATGCAAATATAGAGGTGATTTTGGATATAACAGCTCGAAAACAGGACAGAGTAATCTCCAAGAATCCAGATAGACTTATTTGCATATATATCATTATATATCAAGAAGTTACATTCACAACAAACAGAGTCTCATTTTATAATTTGATACTCTATTTACTAAAAAACAATGTATTTTCGCTCTCCTTATACCCATTTGCTTTCACCCCCTTCACCTCTTTACTCCCTTTCTTCACCATTTTGGCCTTTCCTTCATCTTACATTCAGGCTAATGATGATGCAGGACATTAAGAGATAAGTTCCTTTTCATTAATGATAAACTTGTTTTGCCCTTGTTGCAAAGTTGCTTTTGGTTAATGATAAACTATAAATGAAAGTTCTGATTATATAAATGCAAGTTTTGTTTTTATAAATGCAAGCTTTGATTATAAAAACAAAACTTGCATTTAAAGTTTGCTTCCTATAAAAAACAACTTTGCAATTAAGGAAAAGGAAGTTTAGATAGGGAGAAGAAGAACTTATCTAATAACAGATTGGAAATAGGAAAAGAATAAAAGAGAAGGGGTTCACCAAGTGAAAGGGCAGGGTTCACCCTCTAACCCCGATGAACAGGGAGAAGTGAAGGGTGAAGGTAATATGGATGCAAAATAGATTTCAGGGATAATAAGTCGGAAAGTTACTCTTCTTTGGCTGTTCCGCCGATACTACGGATGTATTCATTCGGAGTAACTCCCGTACTCTTTTTGAATGAGCGGAAGAAGGAGGCACGCGAACTGAATCCACAAAGTTCTGCCAGTGCAGTCAAAGTATAGCGGGAATATTGGCTATCCGCTACCATCTTTTTGAATTGGGTAACGCGATATTCGTTGATAAAATCATAGTAGGACTGATTAAGATACTGGTTCAAAAGATACGATAATGAATGTGAAGAAGTATCCAATGCAGAAGCCAGGTCACCCATCTTCAAATCGGGATTGATATATGGCTTTTCTTTCTCCACATAAGCCACCAGTTTTTTATGAAGTTCTTTACATTCCTCTTCGGTCAGTCTATTGGTCTTATATTTCTCTTCAACAACGGAAGGTTGTTGTTCTGAATTTACTTCCGGATGTTGTTCTACAGACTGTTCTCTTTGTTGTATCTCCTCCTCTGCTGATGATACCACAACCGGCGAAGCAGAAGAAACAAGCAAACGACGCATACGTTTCCAGACATAATACCGTATAAAGGCTATAATTCCTACGATTAATAAAACGGAAAGTCCCCATCCCCACCAAGGTATCATAGGGCATACCGTCACTTGACAGCTAGCTTCGGATTGCTCATTTCCCGGAAGACGTACACGAAAAGTATAAGTCCCGGAAGAAAGTCCGTAATAAGAAACTTCGTTCTGTGCAGCCAATAATTTCCAGTCCTTGTCCACTCCTTCCAGTCGATATTCATATAGTAAGGCAGATGGGAGACCATAAGCAAAGTCTGTGAAACAGAAAGTCAAATTATTCTGATTGTATTTCAAAGAGGAGCTGGTAAAAGGGACACCATTAGCTAATATGTCAGTAAATACGATCGAACGGACCTTGCCACGCACCTCGTCCACACGTTTCGGATCGACATAAATCAGTCCTTTAGTGTTACCAAACCACAATAGTCCTTTTTCATCTTTATAAGCAGCTCCATTCGTAAAAGTTGGTCCCGGCACTCCATCATTGAAAGTGAAAGCATCATATTCCTCTCCCTCTTCTTTGATACGCAATAACCCGTCATTGCAAGCCACCCACAACCAGCCTTGGTTATCTTCTATAACAGACATTAGCGAGTTGTCCGGAAGAGTAGAAAAGATAGAGCGGTTCTGGAAACGGTCCATCGTTAAAGTGGATGTAAACAGGCTTCCTTTCTCACGGATAAAATAGAGGTTGTGTTCAGCATCTTCGTAGATAGTACGAACCTTATCTTTATTCACGAATCCTTCGGGAAAGACATTGGAACGCAAACTTTGGGAAGCCGGGTCGTAAATACACATACCGGTTTCGGTAGCAATCCATCCTTTGCCGGTAGAGTCAAAACTGACTTCATACACATTGCCTTCCGGCAGTTGGGAGTTGGCACTGGTGAAGCTCTTTATCTGCTTTGTCTGTCCGTTATAGCTGAACAGCCCTTGCGAAGTACCTATCCAAAGATTTCCTTTGGCATCCGGTTTCACACAGAAGATATGTCCTTTCTGGAAAAGCTCCGTATCACCTTGGGCAAAATATTTCAGAGACAGCGTTTCCGGATTCAATACCATCATACCGCCACCATACGTACCGATGTAATATTCTCCTTGATAGAAGCAGATTGTCAGTATCAAATCCGAGGTCAAGACGGGTTTTACAAAACTCTTCACTACTCCGGTAGCTTCGTTTATATAAAACAAGCCGTCACGCGAACCGATGACCTTCTCTTGCCCTTTGTTTACAAAAGAACGGATGGAAAGATTGGCCGAATTAAACAAAGGTGGATAATCATACGTACGGAAAAGGCCGTTCTGATAGAGTGAATAATCCAGTCCTGCCTGAAAATGCCCCACCCAGACGGCACCTCTATCATCTATAAGTAAGGAATAAATAGAATTACTGCGAATTCCTTCCTTATCATTGACATCATGGTAAAAACGACGTGTCACTTGTTGGTCTTTGTGTGAAAGGAAGTGTACGCCATTGCCGTCAGTAGCTATATACACAGTCCCTTTACCATCGCTGGAAATATCGGAAATGACATCGCACCCCAAAGATACCGCATGAGAGAATGATTCCTTCTTTATATCGAAACGTACTACACCTTGGCTCATTGTACCGAGATAGAGCGTTTCGCCGATACGAGTAAGGCAACGGAAATAATCGGCTTCGGGCACATTCTCCTGAAAATGCCAGGAATCAATCTTGCCGTCTTTCAGTGAATAAGAGAACAATCCCTGTACCGTGGCCAACCATAATACGGTTTTATCTTCATTCAGACAAATATCCATGATTCTGTTACAGGCGGCAAGCATATTCCGGTCTGTCAAGACTTGAAGCAACTGACCGTCTTTATGAATGAATAAGCCTTTCTCTGTGCCGATATAAAGAATATCTCCATCGGCCAGTAACGTATTGACGGCAAAGTCTATCTTTTCGGGGACAATCCTTTCCAATTGGCTGTTTGGGCGATTCAACCGCCAAAGCCCGATTCCGTTTCCCACCCAAAGTTGTTTATTGGATGTTTCCGTAACACTGTTTACCCGTTTCTTTCTTCCCGACTCAATGCCACGGAATTCAAAATGGCGCACTTTCACACCATCAAAACGGTCGAGGCAATTATCCGTCCCCAACCATACAAAACCTTCGGAATCTTTATAAATGGCATTCACCAACAGTCCGGATAGCCCGTCGGACATGACGACATTACGGAATGTATAGTTTTGGGCTTGTAGATTACCCCCACAAGCCAAATATATTAATATAAGAATCAGATATTTAATCGTGTTCTTCACTTACAACTGCTTCCTTTCATATTAAACATGTGACAAACATACATAAAAATCTCCAAAAGAGCACATTCCTTTTTTAAAAAAGTAGCCCCTTCGTATTCTCTATATGTACATAACTAAATACGAAGGGGGTAAATAATTTACTCAATACAATCCAAATAAAAACAAAAGTCCCGAACCAAATAAATGGAATGGGACTTTTTATTATTGCAAAATAACCTAAATCATAAAGCAGGTTTAAGCTCAATCGTTAATCCTAAAGCATTTATGATACGATAGAAAGTAGCAACACTCGGAACTGTAATGCCTTTCTCAATGCGTGAGATGTATGATTTGTTGGCACCGATACGTTTTGCAAGCTCTTCCTGCGTCAATCTGGCATTCTTTCGCGCATCCAAAAGTATTTGACTCGTATAAAAAGCATAAGCTTCTTCGTCAAACTTCGCACGTTCAGGAGTGCCCAGTGCTCCATACTGTGCTTCTAACACAGCACTGTAATCAACGATTTGATGATTGTTTGTCTCCATAATAAGCCTCCTTTATTTTTAACGCCTTTTCTATCTCTCCTGATGGTGTCTTCTGACTCTTTTTCTGAAAGCCATTGAATAAGACATAATCTTACGTTTCATATTACAAATATACGCCAAGTTGTACAATTATGCAACCTGGCGTTAGATTTTAACAGTAAAAAAGACTATAATCATTTCTTTTGCCGTACTCCATCCTTCCCGTTTCAGTAGTTCTGTCTCTTCCCGATTAGGAGAATGTGGAGAACCCATAGCGCAATACTTATCAATCACATTTCCATTATCTCTATGCTATTCTAATTATTTATCAGTCTATCAATTCAATCATATAGCTATAAACATATTTTTTATCAAGCAAACGATATTTATTGTGTGGATACATCCCCCAACTATTATCACCGCCTAATCCGCGTTGCTTCAAATCAACATGCAGGAAAATATTCTTTTGCGGAACAATATCAATGGTATGCTGCAATTTGCGGGTCAAACCGGGGTCAAGGTCTTCCGGTGAGAAATGCAGAGCGGAAAATGCGATAGGTTGCAGACCTGTAATCTTCACTCCCTCTCCTTCACTATTCAATAAAGCCAGCCAACGAACATCCGTTTTATTTCCGGTTTCCTGTGGACGTATATACCAATAGAACTGATTGTCGACTTTATCCTCATATCGCCCGATGAACGAGCTTGAATAACGGTCGATGTAGTTTTCAAAAGGTCCCCTACCATAATAAGTCAGATTTTCATAGGGTTGTTGCAATTCCATCCGCATACCGAAGCGAGGAAGTTCAGGAAGTCTCGTTCCTGTCAAGTCAATACTTCCTGTCACAATAATAGATGCATTATTACGTATCAAATATTCTATCGTGTAAGGAACTTGAATGTCACTTAATATCCAATCAATTTTTATGGACAATCCTTTTTCGTTCTTTTCCTCTATAACCACGTTCTTCACATAACGGTTCACATGCGCTGTCCGCCAGACACCTGCCAACCAGGGCATTTTATTCCCGAAATCATTATCAACCGGAGCACGCCAAAAAGCCGGTTCCGGATATTGCTTAATGGGTTGTTTGCCGTTTATGCTATAATTAAACAGCACTCCTTTTTTCAAATCAATCTTACCGGAGACGGCATCCGACTGAAAAGATAAAACATTGTCTTTCGTTTCATAAGACAACTTACCCGAACAAGCCGAAAGAGAAGCAAAGAAACTGCCTCTATTTAGCTTTATCTGTTCCTTAGCCACTTCATAATGTACAGGAATTAAATCGGTAGCAACCTTTGTATAGGCATAGAGGTTGAGAAAATATTCATTTCCATCTTCCGGAATGACTGGAAGATTCAATCGTACCTCTTTTTCCGCATGAGGTTTTAATTCAACATTGAAATTTCCTGTAGAGAATTTCTCTCCGTTCTTATATACTTCCCAAGTAAAAGCATATTCATTCAGATTGGTAAAATCATAACGATTCCTGATTGAAACAATCCCTTTACTCAAATCTTTCGCGTTAAACTGAATGTACTGATAGACTTTCTTTACTTCATACGCTTGTGGTTTGGGAATGCCATTAGCAGAAATTAAGCCGTCGGTTCCTGTATTTAATTCCCCTTTCCTATCTTCCAGCCATTTATAACTTCCCATTTTTCCATTGTACGTCCAGTAGATGCGTCCGTCTCCCGGTTCTGTCTTCATTTTAAACCCTTGATCCATAAAGTCCCAAATAAAACCACCTTGCAAATTTGGACTGTCATAAATAACATCCCAAAGGTCTTTGAAGTTACCATTACTATTCCCCTGGGCATGGGCATACTCACACATGATAAAGGGGCGCTGTTTACCGGACTTGGCATATTCCGTTATTTTCCACATATTGGGATACATCGGACATACAATATCTGTATTCCAGTCCTCCCAAGCCTGTTCGAATTGCACAAAACGACTTGGGTCATATTCTTTCAGACGTTTATATTCATCATGGAATACGATTCCATTACCACATTCATTCCCTAACGACCAGCCTATGACGCACGGATGATTTTTATCTCTTTCCACCATACGGGTGATACGGTCTACATGAGCCGCATACCATTCGGAACGATAAGCAGGATGCGGAATGGTATCTTTGAAATAAGGAACTGAGCCCATTCCGTGGGTTTCAATATTGGCTTCATCTATAATGTAAATGCCATATTGGTCACATAATTTATAAAACAACGGATGATTGGGATAATGACTGGTACGAACAGCATTCATATTCAGTTGTTTTATCAATTTCAGGTCATTCATCATAAATTCGCGAGTTTGGACGTGCCCCAAGCTGTCATTATGCTCATGACGGTTCACGCCTTTTATATAAGTCGGAACACCATTCACCAATAATCGAGCATTCTTTATTTCTATCTTTCTGAAACCGGTCTTACAGGCAGTAACTGCAAGCTGCTTGTTTTTATCATCCCAAAGTGTGATGACACAATCATAAAGAGATGGCTTTTCAGCATTCCATTTGGATACATTCTTAATGACGCCCGAAAAAGCTAATTGGGTAAACTCATCTTCTATGTCAAATTTCTTTTGTTGTGACAAAACTATTTTGCCGGTTTTATCCAATAATTCCAGTTTGAGTGTTCCTTTTTTTACATTATTACCTGTAAATTCACGCAAATCTACGGTAGCATTGAATATACCATTCTTATATGTACTATCCAAACTTGATTTTAAGAAAAAATCCCAAATAGTCAGTTTAGGGTAAGCTTGCAAGAATACATCACGTTCAATCCCGGTCAGTCGCCAAAAATCCTGGTCTTCCATATAGCTGCCATCATGCCAGCGATAAATCTGTACTGCCAGTAAATTTTCTCCTTCTTTCAGATAGTTCGTCACATTAAATTCAGCCGGTGTTTTGGAAGCTTTGGTCATTCCGACTTGCTGCCCGTTCACATAAATGCGGGCATAGCCGCTAATGGAGCCGAAGTGCAGAAATACTTCGCGCTCCTGCCAGTTTCGAGGAACCGTAAATGTGCGCCGATAGGTACCCACAGGATTGTCTACGTCAATATAAGGTGGATTGGATGAAAATACATACTGAATGTTGCGGATTATCGGTTCACCGAATCCTTGGATTTCCCAGTTAGAAGGAACTGTTATTGTATCCCAATTACTGTCGGGTAAATCTATCCGATAAAAATCTTTTATGCTCGCTGCTATAGTAGGGGCATAGATAAACTTCCACACACCATTCAACGAATGTTGCCAAGACGATTTTCGGGGTTTGTCGTTCACTGCATCCTCTGCCTGTTCGTAGAGACGAAAGTCAGCATGTGGCCTCTCTTTGTTCCACTCATATTTGGCGGGATTTTCCCACTCGTTGTTTTGCGCCTTTGCCGTTTGAGGCAAACTATAAAAGAAGCAGATAAAGAATAATAAGGTAGGAAATAATCTATTTATCATAAGGAAAGAGTTGTGAAGGTTTCACAGAGTAGTATCAAGGAGTTAAGAAGTCTAACCTCTTAACTCCTTGAAATCAGCCGGAAAACTCAAAAGTTATTCTTCAGTATATAATAATGTCCCAAATCCCAAATCGCCGGCTTCAGCAGTTCCACGCTCACCATATCCTTCGGGGCGTTCCTTTTCGGCAAAGGCTTGAGAATAGGGTGCATTCATACCTTTCACCTTGGCATAATGATTGTAGAGGAGTTCCCATCCCGGACGGGCACGCCCCTTAGCCTCGGCCGACACCTTCTCGTGCCAACCATATTTGGGGTGATAGTAAGGTTCGAAAGGCATTTCTACATCTTCAGCCGAAGTCAAGTTATACTTAGCCGTATATTCGCAGAGGTCGAGAACAATGTTGTCGTTGTAGGCAAAAAGGTCGATACCCATGTTATAAGCCGTACGGCAGAAGTAAGCGTGCAAACCGACATTGAGAGTGGCGTGCCCCTGGTCGCGTCCCATCTCCTGGCTCTGTGCCAAATGTCTGCCTTTCACTTTTCCTTCCGGGTCTTCGTGCATACCTCTCACCGACCACTCGATACAGCCCATACCTTTTCCGTGGTAGAAAAACTCCAGGGCTTGTTTAATCTTAGCATCGTCATCATTCAGCACGCCGATAGAAAGAATGGTGAGCATGGCGGGCAGATCCCAACTCATCCAACCTGCAATGGCTGAAGAGTTAAAGTGGTTATCTAAGAAATCGTCGCAGATAGGATAGAAAGTTTTATCTATCCATTTCTTGAAGATTTCGAAATCCTCGGTTTTCCAGCCTTCGTAGTCGCGCATCAGTTCAGCGGGAGCAGCAAACTGGTAACCGATAAATCCGGCAGCAAGCAGGCGATGGCTGTCGTCAGGCCACGTTTTATAGTTCACCCCTTTACAAGTTTTAGCCCATCCGTTCAGAATTTTAATAGCCGCTTTCGCATAATCTTCATCTCCCGAAATTTTCCAGCGTAAAGCCAACTGATAAGCGGCACCGGCATCAAAAGCAGCCGTATTGAAGTTTCCGCCTTTTGAGTGGCGCACAATTTCTTCTTGCGGATTTGAGTTATAATTCAGTTGGGCAAATCGGCTGTCGCACAATTTTTGCCAACCACTAATCCAAGGTTCGGCGCCTTCATTCACTTTACGGCGTGCACGTTCAAAATCGGCTTCGGTGTTCACCAGACAAGGGTGCTTGATGGTGTACTCATAATTTTCATTGGGGTTGATTTCGCGTTGCCATGGTTCGGGAGTTCCGTTCTCGAACTCAGCACTACAGCCGGTCAGCAACACAAGTGCCATGCTGCCCACGAAGGTATAAATCAAATTTTTCATATATTCAATATTCATTTTGTTATTCAATCAGTTTCTGAGAAGTCGGCTACCATTATTCGGCTTTTTCAGCTTTAATCAAATCTTTCAGTTCCTGTTCCGATTCGAAGGTCTTCACCCAATCCACATAGATACTGCCAGTTTCGCTGGCTTCATACCATATTTTCCAAAATTGAAGTTCCACCGTGTCGTACTTCGTCAATGCAGTAGGCATATACTGTTGATTCTTGCCGAGGAATTTCTTCGTAAAGTCGGCGTAGAATACTTTGTATTCGCCACAATCTGCCACAGTCATGGCGTTTTTTCCTTTATCGGTATCTTCGCCATATTTACCGGCTACGGTAATGCCGCTTCCACCCCAAATGTCGAGATACCACTCTATGCTTGTTGATGCTTCGAACACATTTTCGGGGAATTTCACTTTAAAGGCCAAGATGGGATAGTTGGTTACGTTGAACCCAAATCCTCCGGTACGACAAATGCGCACAGCCTTGTAAGCCTTATCGTCACCGGGTAATATGCGAAGTACTCCATCGTTCTCCATCCATTCAAATTCTCGATGATTGAAATTGCCGAATGGTTGCCAGATGTTCTCAATGGTAAATTGGTCGTTCATCAATCCCTCACTCACATTGATACTCATCGTAGCTTTGATAGGTTTACCGTCGCCATAGTCTGCCAAAGCAGTAATCACGGCATTGCCGTAAGCCTTCGCCACAAACCGGCCTTTTTCGTCAATCTCTACAACATCGGGCTTGCTGCTTTCCCATGCGATGTACGACAGCGTAGCGTCTGCCGGCGTTACATTCATCTGCGGAGTATAGGTTTCGCCTAAAGCCAGCTTATCGGTATCCTTCACGAATTCCATACTTTCGATATAAATAATAGGCTTCACCTTAATCTCAAACACTTTTGTGAAATGTTTGTCGTCAGTAGCGGTGACTTGTATGCGTGCCGTTCCTTCGGCCACACCTTTCACCTCGCCTTTTTCATTGACGGTGGCTTTATCGGGAGTAAGGCTTTTCCAAATCACTCCGGGGTAAGTGGGAACGACCGGAGTAGTCTGCCAAATGAGCGGCAGAGTCGAGGTAACAAACACTTCAAGCTCTTCATTAGTAAGACTGATATCAGTGATGTGAATGATTTCGTTTACCACCTTCACATTGATGGTCGAAGTGGCAGAATAGCCTACAACCGGTTTGGCCGAAATGACCGTATTACCGGCCTTCACTGCAGTGATGCGTCCTTCGGCATCTACGGTAGCCACATCGGGCACAGTCGATTTCCATACCACCTCTTTGTTGAAAGCCTCATCCGGGCCTACGGTATATTTTATCAAAGTATCAGTGCCTATCAGCAGAGGCAGTTCGGGAGTCACCTCAAGGTTGATTTCCTTAACGAGCACTCTCTCTTCTAAAACGGGGGATACATCGTCATCGTTGCACGAAACGGTCACCACCAAGGCACCCGCCAACAGTGTTGCAAATGCACCCTTTTGAAGTATGTTTTTGTATGTCATAATTCGATTACTTTATAAATGAATAATGAATGGATTATTGGTTCCAACCCGGATTTTGTTTCAAGTTGGAGTTCAGCTTGAGTTGGTCAGTGGGCAGCGGCAACAAGTAATGCTTTTCGTGCCAGTTGCGTCCTTTTTCGTGAATAATGCAGCCTTCACCATCTTTGTCTTTAAAAGAAGCATCGGGCCATCTGCTTTCAAAATCAGTATCTTTCCACTTCACACCGGTGAGATTCATCGGCATTTCGTCTTCGGCCGTCTTCCAACGCTTCAGATCATCAATGCGGAAATTCTCATCGAAAAACTCGATGGTACGCTCACGACGAATCTCTGTGCGCATATCCAAATTATTTGCCGTGACAAAGTCGTTAGTCAAGTCAGGCATTTCGGGGTTAATGCGTTTACGTGTCAAGTTCAAGCTGATAGCCAAGTCTTCATCTGATATTTGTCCATCGCGTTCAAACACAGCTTCGGCATAGTTCAGCAGCACCTCGGCATAGCGGATGACGGGGAAGTCGTAAGCTTCCATACCGGTGGGCACTCCGTCACGTTCGCTGCACCACTTGTGGGGAAAGTAGCCCGTACCGGTTTGAGGCATGAAGTTCCTATGCGAGGCATTGGCTATTTCGGCAGCATCGCCGCTCCAATCAATGCGTCCGCCATTTGTACCCCAATAAGTCTGTCCGGGCACCATAAGCTGATTGTTCATGCGGTTGTCGCGATTTTTATATTCATCATCCACTTTCGTGTAATTCCACGTTTGGGGATTGATGGGTAACCCATTGCTTTGCAGATACATATTAGCCATTTTGCGAGTAACGTACAAGGCATTGCCCAAACGCCCTTGTGTAATGTTGAAACCAATAGAATTGATAACAGGGTCGTGGCGGCGGGTAAAGATATACTCTTTATTACCTGTTTTATTGATATTGGCAGGGTTTGACTTTTCATTCTCCAAGATAAAGAGATACTTGTAGGCTTCCGTTCCCAATTCTTGAGGAGCAAAAAGCTCGAATGCTCCGCCCGCCATTACATCATGAGCCGCCTGTGCTGCGGTATTGAGCAAATCTTTTGTACGTTCGGTATTTTGACCGCCATTATGAAATTTCTCCCATGTACCTTCGTAAAGGGCTACACGCGAAAGAAACGCCAAAGCGGCTTCGCTGGAAAGGCGACCTTCATCGCTGCTGCTGATAGCCTTATCAACGGGCAATAGTTTAGCGGCTTCTTTCAAGTCGTCAATGATGAAGTCAGCCACCTCGGTACGCGGATTGCGAGCCTTCTGCATCTCAGGCGAGTCGATGTCGAGCGGCGTGCGGGCTATGATAAGGTCACCGTAAGCCTGCAATAACTCGAAGTAACAATAAGCACGGAAGAAACGGGCTTCCCCCACTGAAATGGCAATGTCGGCTTGTTGTTCATACGCATCAGCCTGTTGCAACAAGGTGTTGACTTGGCGAATACGATTGTAATTGTCGGCATAATGCTTGTCGGATGACGGAATGCTGTTCGTTCCGTTACTATAGATGTTCACCGTGCTGCCGGCAAACAAATCCGAGCGAATATCGGCGTGCTGACTGTCGTCGAGCCATCGAAAGTCGGCCGACCAGCCATAGAACTGGGTGGCAAAAAGTTTGAAGTGTTCGGGCGACTTCCAATAGTTGGTATCCGCCAATTGCGTCTTGGGCTCAAGGTCTAAACACGACTGCATGATCATGGCGCAAATAATTCCTAAAATATATACTATTTTTTTCATTGTTATCTTCAATATTAAGAATAAAAATTAGAATGTGGCATTCACACCGAAAGTCACGGTGCGGTTAAACGGATAGCGTTGCTTGTTTTCCACCTTACGGGTGGCTTCGGGATCCCAACCATCGGTGATATACGATTTTTCCCATAAATCGGCGCCCGATACATAAATACGCAAGTTGCTGATGAAACCGCTCTTATTCATCCATGCCTTTGGCAATGTGTAACCAAGTACAATCTCTTTGAGACGCAGGTAAGCTCCGTTATCGGCTGACCAGGTAGAGGGAATGTAGTTGTAATTATTGATGCCATTACTGTTTGAATAAGTAGGAAAATGGTTATTGGGAGTTTCAGGACTCCATACATTACCCACCGACTGGTTGGTAGTGTTCAGCCAAATAGCCTTGAAAGGCACTTTCCAAGAGTCGATTTCACGATAGATGGTACGCTTGCCCACACCTTGGAATACGGTATTGAAATCGAATCCTTTCCACTCGCATCCGAAATTAAACGAGAACGAATATTTGGGGTCGTCGGAACCGAGAAATACAAGGTCATCTTGTGTCAGTTTATCGTCTTTGTTCACATCTTCATACATGTGGTCGCCCAAACGCAAGTTGGCAGGCAGGGCGATAGAGTTGCTGCCCACATATTTGTCCACGTAATAGTCCAGTTGGTCTTGGTTTTGTACCTTGCCCACATAGCGGTAGCCAAATACCGAATTGAGCGGATAGCCATTCACAGCTTCGTTATAACCTGCGCTCACCACGATGTTACCTCCATCAACGAGTTTATTGGTCATATAGGTTAACGTACCGCCAACATGGTAGTTGAAACTGCCTATCTTATCATGCCAAGTCAAACTAACATCGTAACCATTGGCTTCAAACTTACCACTATTCGTACTGGGAGCAGTTCCGCCCAGAACACCGGGATGCAGACGCGAAACCAACATATTATCGTTTTTCTTTTTAAAGATCTCGAACGTACCCGTAAGGCGATTGTTGAAGAATCCGAAGTCAATACCCAAGTTATAGTTGTAAATACGTTCCCAAGTACGCACAGTGCTCACCAGTCCGGCAGATTCCACATAGGTTCCTTTCGAGTTGCCCAACAAAGCACCGCTGTTCGATTTGTAGTTGTAAAGTTGGATGCCGTCATAGCGTCCGATACCATTTTGGTTACCTACCTCACCATATGAGGCACGTAGTTTCAGTTCATTCACATAGTCACGCAAGTTCTCCATGAATTTCTCTTCAGTGATACGCCATCCGGCTGATGCGCCCCAGAAGAAGTTCCAGCGATTCTTGGGCAAGAATTTCGAAGAGCCGTCGTAGCGAGCATTCACTTCTACCATATATCTTGACTTATAGTTGTAATTCAAGCGACCGAAATAAGAGAGAATAGCTTCCTCCCAACGGTCTACCTTGTCTATGTAGATTTGTCCTTTACCGTTAAGCGATTCGATTGCCGCTTCCACGTCCATTGCTTTGGTACCGCTATAATCGTAAGCGGCATAGTCATATTGCACACCTCCCATAAGCGATATGTCGTGAGCCTCATCAAATAATTTCTTATAAGTGAGAAAAGCTGATGCCGTGTAATTATCGGTACGTGCAGAGCTTTTAGTATACGATGATTTTTCTTTTGCAGGATAGGGAGAGTTCTCGTTTTGAATCGGTGTGCCATCGTATTGATACCAATCAATTGAAAGATACTGTTCGTCACGGGCCGCATTGTTCGTTGAGTACCCCAAAGTACCTTGAAAATCAAGGCCATCCAATATGTTCACTTTCAAAATCTCGTTCACATTCATAGTGGTCACTACAAGTTTGTTGTCACCTCCCAACTCGGCCGACCAGTTGGGAGTATGAATGCCTCCCCACGCATACGGTTTGCCATCGATGGTCGAAACCGGTAACCCTGGCTGCGGTATGCTACTGCCTAATATACTACCAATCTGTGTAGGAGCCACCTGATGCTGACGACTGGCTGACATATTGCTTTCCAAGCTGATACGGTCGTTTATCTTGAAGCTGTTGAATAAACGTACGTTATAGCGTTCGTTCGAGTTGTTCCCCCATTGCAGCGTCCCTTGGTCATTCAAATAACCAAGCGAGAGCCGGTAGGTCGATTTCTCCGAACCTCCGCTTATGCTGAGGTTATGTTGGGTAGAAGTAGCGTTCCCCCACAGCACATCAGTCCAGTTCATATCATGAAACACAAAGTCGGCCACACCGCGGAATCCTCCCGGAATGGGATCTTCATCGGGATTATTTCCACCATGCAGATTAATCCAACTCCCCTTCATCGCTTTAGCCAAACGGGCATAGCGCACCCAGTTGTCGTCTTCGCCATAGCCGTCATTCAAGCGGGCTTGGAGCACACCATCCGTCCATTCGTCCATACTCATCATGCGGGGCTGCAAACCCACAATTTTACGTGTAACCGAACCACTATATTCCACCTTGGTTCTGCCGGCATCGGGACGTTTGGTAGTTACCAAAATCACACCACCTGCCGCTTTTGCACCATAAATGGCAGCCGAAGCATCTTTCAGGAAGTTAATGGTTTCGATGTCATCGGCATTGAGTTGAGCTATCTCACTCACACCACTGGCAGGTACACCGTCAATAATCAAGAGAGGTTCTACCTTGTTCTTCGATACAGAACCACGGATTGAGACACCCCATCCCTCTTCACCGGGAGCAGCCGACGAGCGGGTGATGCGTAAACCCGGCACCTGACCTTGCATGGCCGAAAGCGGATTGGATACCGTACCTTTGTCTTTAAAAAGTTTTTGGTCGACCACTGTTACCGAGCCTGTCAACGACTCTTTCTTCATACTGCCGTATCCCACCACTACAACTTCCAGGAGTAGTTCAGAGTCTTCTTTCAATACAATCTTCAAACTGGTTTCATGGCCTTTCACTTGAACTTCTTCCGTTTTGTAACCGATATATGAGATAACCAAAGTTCCTTTGGCATCTTTCAATGAGAAGTTTCCGTCAATGTCAGTCATACAGCCATTGGTGGTGCCTTTTACCATAACATTAGCACCGATAACGGGCTCGCCATTGGAATCCACGATTTTACCTTTAATTGTACCAGTCTGCAATACGACTTGCACTTCCCCGGCATCTGCAAAGACAGCCTGCGAGCCACCTGCTATAAGAGCAGAGGCTATCACCGTGGAGAATAGAATCCTTCTCGATGAAAATCTGAAGAGACTTTTTTTCATATACATAAAATTTAAAACTAACATTTATACTATTTATTCTAATATTAGATACACTGTTGGATATATTCACGGATTTCTTTCCGACTGATAAACAAATGATTTTCTACAGTACGGACAGATAATCCGAGACAAGCGGAAATATCCGCTGACGATATATGCTTGAAGCGACTCATTACATAAATCTTTCTTCGTTGCGCAGGCAGCCGGAGAACTCTCTTCTGCTCACACACAGATAAATCATTAGCGATTATCTGGCTCTCTACCTCATTAATAAAGGTAGGAAGCTGATCTAAAAAATAGGATGTAATTTCCTGCATTTTATAATGACGACGCAAATAATCAATAACCAAATTCCGGCAAATAGAGAAAATAAAGTACTTTATTGTTTCCGGTCGCAACATTTGCTTATAATCCATCAAACGTAAAAATACATCTTGAGCCAGATCTTTCGCGTCTTCATCTTTTCCTATCTTATATAAGATATACAAGTAAACGGAACGATGATAATTCTGATAAGAATCAGTAATCAACTGTACGGATGACATATCTATATTTTCCATTGCTTAGATTTTTGTTTATCATTACGTTGGCAAATATAGAAGGTAAATATGAAAACGGATATTCAAAAAGAAAGAGATAAATTCCGTCCTATTGGCGGAGAGCAAGCGATCAACACACATTCTAATTATCAGACAGTTAACTCTCAATTTCATAGAGTCTCAATTTATTATTTGAGACTCTAAAGAGGTATTTATCAATCTAAAGTTTAAAATGAAAGGTACATAAGTATATTATTCTTCATTGGTCTTTCCGATACTTCGAATATATTCATTCGGAGTAATTCCAATAACCTTTTTAAAATAACGAAAGAAGGAAGTACGCGAACTAAAACCACATAGTTCGGCTAAAGCTGTCAACGTATATTTAGAATATTCATCTTTATCAACCAAACGCTTAAACTCCTCTATGCGATAGTCATTCAAATAGTCATAATAGTTTTTATCCAAATATTGATTGAATAAATAGGATAATGTATAAGTGGAAACATTCAATATTGCAGCCAAGTCTGCTATTTTCAGATTGGGATTAACATATAGTCGATCCCTTTGCATCAGAAGTTCCAGTTCGCCAGCCAAGCGCCTACATTCTTCTTCAGTCACATTACTCTTTCTATATTTTTCTTCTATTACCGGTTGCTGTTTTTCCTTCGACTGAATTAGGTTGTTTCGTTTCATTCTCCGGCGATAATATATATAAGCCAAGGTTATTATCAATATCACTAAAACAGTCACACTCCACATAACAGCATTGAAACGAGGAGCAATAGTCACCATCAGGCAAATTTCCGACTCCGGATCATCCACCCGATGAATTCTAAACTGATAATTGCCGGATAATAAGTCATAATACGTTATTTCAGATTGTCCACTCAATAATTGCCAGTCGCTATCTATTCCTTCCATCTTACATTTATAAGACATATATGCAGGCTCCGAATAAGTGAACCCAGAGAAACGGATTGTCAAATTACGCTGATCTGCTTCCAATTTTATTTTATACACGTTATTTTCTCTACTCATCTTAGCATAAACCGATTGCTTTCCATTCACTAATACATCGGTAATAGCAACCGGATAATGCCATTTTGCTTTTCTGCCATTTTGTTCCGAGGTCAGATAAATCATACCTTTCGAATTGCCGAACCACATCGTACCCTCTTCATCTATCACAGGGAAACAAGTAATAAATATAGAACTGGGCAAGCCATCTACGAAATTATAGGGAATAAAATTACCTTTCTTATCATAACGATATAAGCCCAAATTAGTACCAATCCACAACCAACCTTCATGATCTTCTATAATAAACATTGCATCCTTTCCATCCAAAGGAGTGCCCGACTGCATTCTCCGAAAATGATTCATCGACAAATCAGATATAAAAATTGCACCTTTATCCGGAAGGAAATAAAGCTCATGATTAGAATCTTCGTATACTGTCCGGATTTTATCTTTATGAATAAACCCTTCAGGAAACATATCCGACTTCAAACTATTGGTTGATGGATCCCAAATGCATAAACCGTTCTCTGTACAAATCCATCCTTTACGAGTGGAATCAAAACATATATCATAGACATTCTCTCCCGGTAATTTCGAATTTTCAGTAGTATAATGCCGGATTTGCTTTCCATCTCTATAACAGTAAAGTCCCATAGACGTCGCCATCCACAAACTTCCTTCATCATCCGATTTTATGCAAAACACATGTCCTTTCAGGAATGGAGTTGATTTTAAGTCTGCTGTTTCAAAATCAGATAAAGTCAACGTGGAAGGATTGAGGATATATATACCGCCACCATAAGTACCTATGTAATACTTTCCTTCAAAAGCATAAATACACAAAATCATATTGGAACGTAATTCGGGAACCTTAAAACTTTTAAACCGCTGTTTCTTTTCATCTATATAGAAAAGTCCATTGCGCGAACCTATCAGTTTCTCGTCTTTCGAAACAGCTATTGCACGAACAGGCATCTCTTTTGAGTCGAAATAAGGAAGATAGGCATAGGTAGAAAATAACCCGCTCTGATATAGTGTATAATCCAAGCCTAACTGATAAAAACCAATCCAAATCACTCCTTCCCTATCAACCAATAATGCATAGACAGAATTGGAACGGATCGCCTGTTTATTTCCCGATTCGTAACAAAAGGAACGAACAATCTTCATATTATTCGCAGAAACAAAATGTACCCCGTTTCCATCAGTGCCTATATACAACAAATTCTTTTCATCACTGGAGAGAGACATGATAACATTACAACCCAAGTCAATAATATTTTCTTTAAATTCACCCGTCGAGATATCAAAACATAGCAACCCATGATCCATTGTTCCTAAATAAAGCTTTTTGCCGATACGTGTCATATTTCTATAGGAGAATCCCTGCTTGTATGGATAAGAGGTTATTTTCCGGTTTGAAATATTCATGGAATGTAATCCACCTTTGGTAAGAATCCATAAAGCTCCATTTTCATCCAAATTCAATGCAACGATGAAATTTTCTGCCGATAAGATGTCGGAACTTACTGCCAGTCGCTCCAATTGATTATTTCGATAGATAAATAATCCTTTTTCACTACCTATATACAATCCTCCATCCCGAGTTGGTAAAAGGGCACGAACACCACAATTAATAGTCTCCGGACTAAAGGGTTCCAGTTTTTCTGTTTCCTTATGAACCGTCCACAATCCCATATCATTCCCTATCCATATCCTATTACCAGTCGTCTCTGTTATTACATTCACCCATTTTAGTTTTTCATTATTCCCTAATATGGGATAATGTTTCAAATGGACTCCGTCAAAACGTTCAACAGAACTTGCCGTGCCAATCCAAATATAGCCTAATGAATCTTTATAAAAAGAACTGACCATCAGGTCGGAAAGTCCGTCTGTTTCGGAAATGCTGCGGAAAGAGTAAGAAATCGGATAAATAGGTATATTTATGAGTAGCAGACAAAGAGTAGTCAAAGCCTTTACTATATGTCGTATTAGATTATGCATAGAGGATTCATATTTAATGAAACAATGCAAACCTACATAAAATATCTCAGATTTTATATAGGTTTGCACAAAAAACAAGGAACTTACTCTCTTTAAAAAGATAAAATCTATCCTGGATATACATAATTTACAGTTTCACCTTTATCTGTGATTTCTGATAAACTACCGGGATTTTCTTATCATTCACTTCTACAGACACAGGCTTCTTTGTGCTTCTAAAGGTGGTATTTATCTCCGGCTGTCCGTCTATCCAAAGATCAAGTTTCTTATCTTCTGCTTTCTGAATAACGAACAGCTTAGCCAATGATGAAAAGTAAGTTTCATTACCCCGTCTCAATGCACTTCCATAAGCAATAAAGAAGTCCTTAGCGTTCTTTGCTTCAGTACCTTCTGGGTAAGAAACTGCAAACATATAAGCATCTGTCATCCAGCCGTCGGGCATAATCCATGAATTACTGTGCATTAATCTTCCGTCCGCCAGTTGGTTGATATATAAATCGGTAATTTTACCTTTATGACGGATACGAAGCCCTATCCAGTCCTGCCCTTCACGTCTTTCCATTTGAGGCAGGTCTTTTTCATCGGGAGCGTCTTTCAGAATAATAGCTGTCAGTCCTTTCACACGGTTCACCTCGGCTGGTAAATGGAATGAATAATATTTTTCGGTTCCTTTCAGATCTTCCGTAGGAGCTTCTATTTCTTCCCAATATAAATCTTCGGGATAGTCGTGCACAAAATCGGACTTAGCCAGCATGCGGGGATATAAAGGACGGATGACTACTGAAGAATTTCCGTTTGTCACATTCACGTCAATGCCCGATTTCTCATAAGTTCCATTAGTATGCCATAACCATTCGAACTGCCCTACCTTATGTGTCTTCAAATCATCGATCATATAAATCACATTATCCATCCACAGGAAATGACGGAAGTTACGGCTGAAATTATTAGAGACAGGACCTGTTCCATTGGCCAAAACATATTTCACATTACCCGCATCCAAGAGATGATAAAGATTTCCTCGCAAAGTAGAGCCGCTATACTGTTGTTCACGAGGTTGCCCCTCCCCGTTGAACAGGACTACATTATGTGCCTGGCTTTGAAAAAAATAGTTGCGATAGGCAGGATTGGGATACCAGCAGTTTCCTCCATCCTTGATAATATCGACGCCTTTATGAAAAACAATAAAGGAATTGGCATCCGCATGGGAATGATTCCACGTATGACCGCTTTTCACAGCAAGCATCGTAGCATCTTTTTCCCAAGAAGTACGCATGGTGGCCCAACCGAAATCCGAGAATAGCTGTGAGGTTTTCAAATCGGGAGTTACGGGAGCTTTACTCAAATCAGGGGTATAGAGAAAGCCCATCGGACGATTCAGGAAAAATCCATCGCGATGCTGTCCTTGCTCTACTTGGGTTATATACCACAGAATAGTCGGGTCTTTCAGTCCCAATGCATACAATAACATCATACTGGATTCTGCTGATACATTCTTATGACTATCACCAAAATTCAAACTATACAGCATACCTGTACGAGGATAGCATACTTGAGAAAAGTAGTTCGGAAGTTTTGCCAATTGGGGTATATTGCCGGGATTTTGTCCCGGATGAGTGTTTATCCAAGCGATTCGAAACAATAGGGCTTCCTGAATACCAAAGTTTGCATAATTCAAACTTTCATACATTCCTCCGGCCTCATCAAAACTCTTTGCTTTCTGTTGCAAGGCATCGCCGGCAAAGTCAAACCATTCGGGAAGTGATTCATGAAGTTGCTCCACCCAATCTTTTACTTCGGGAAGTTCATTCTGTAGGCTTAATGCTAATATTCCACCCTGGCATACGCAGGAAGTCCACCAGTTGTGTCCCATAGAGTTCAAAGAATGGATTCGGGCAGGTTCCAACAGCCAGTCGCCCAAGGCAGGCTCTACAGCCAATCGTTTCAAGCCTTCGGCAATCTTTTTTCTTTCCGAAGAAGACATTATGTTATAAGCCGCATCATATCCTATGGCAGAAAGGAAGCTCTTATGTGCCATGCCCAGTTGCGAACGCCAGACTGGAATACGTGCCATCATTTCCATATCTCCCCAGGATTCGGCTTCCACAGCTTTCAAAAGAATCTCTTTGATTATATTTGCATACTCTTTATTATCCGTCATCAGATAGGCCAACGACAAATAATCCAACCGATTGAAATCTTTCTTTTGTAAGGCTTCATCGGCGGTTTTCTGAATATCCTCCCAGGCTTCCCGCAATTTCGGTTCATTCTGCATACGTTGTTTTACCTGCTGAATACGTTGAGGGGTATACAAAAGTGAAGGATGATTTATCTTTTGTGCAGATACAAACGATGCTAATAATATTCCGATCAGGCATAGAACTATTTGTTTCATGATACTTATTGCTTTTTCATTTTACTGTTCAATATTGATTAAAAATTCTTCTAAAGCTGTATTGAATTCCTCCGGTCGCTCCATATTCATCATGTGCCCGCAATCCTCTATGATTTTCAGCTTTCCATTAGGTAGATATTCCAATATGGGAGGATTTTTTGAAAATTTGTTATCAGAAGAATGACCTTCTACAATTAAAGCAGGTACAGCAGGATGACTCTTCTTCAATTCTTCAATAGCATCCAGCCCTGCTACTACCCGTACTTCTTTGTGCAGCGGTTGCCATGCATCCCATTCGTCAATCATCTGCCACAAAGGAGCACGCATCCGCTCACGTTGACTTCCACCGGATTTCATTAATCCTTCAAACCACTCTTTCTTCATCACTTCCACTCCTTTCTGTTTCAGGGCAGCTATTTCTTCATCACGCACCTTTGCTTCTTCTTTAGTCATCGGCTCACTGGGACCCTTCGATTTCCGGATGTTTCCACTGGCTAAAAAAGCCGATAACATCCGGTCTGGGAAATACGCCAACATATCAGCAGTAATGAACCCGCCCAAAGAAAGCCCGACAATATGCGCTTTCTTGATGTGCAAAGAGTCCATTAAAGTAACCAGATCTTCAACATGCATAAATTGATAATCTTCTGTTTGGGAAGAAGAAATGCCGTATCCTCTTAAATCATAGCGAATGACATGATACTTTTTCGCAAACACAGAAAATTGTTCATCCCACATACGATGGTCGAGCGAATGACCGTGAACAAAAATTATCGGTTCACCCTGACCGGCTTCTTCATAGTATAGAGAGCCGTTTCCTACATTGATACGCCCTTGTTTGACAACCAATGGCTTGCCTTTCAGTATTTCTGAAACAGTCCGTGAAATGACAGGGCTGCCAAAGAAAGAAGAGAAACCGTCTTCTTTAGCGAAAGAACCTGTTACATGGGAGATAAAGAATCCGTAAACTTTATCACGCTTATTTATCCATGGGTAAGCACCAGCCCATCCCGGTGAACTGATCTGATAAGCTTCGCCTGTCTTTTTGTCTATCAGTTCACGCCATTCTCCCAATCCATAGATTCCATTGTGGGATTGTCCCAGTCCTTTCGCTACATAATTATCCGAGTTATTCGAAGGGGTTATGGCGCCTTTCACTTGGTCGGCCTGCATTTCTTTCACAGTTTCTGCTGATATAATTTGCTTGCCATCATACATTCCATCGTGATAAATCATGGACAAGAAGTGAAGATAATCATTCATTGTAGTACACAGTCCGCCCCCTAACATAGGTGCATGTCCGCCGTCCGTGTTGATTGGGGTAAAATGAGAGTTTTTCATTTCCAAAGGTTGCGCCAGCAGTTCTTGAAAAAGAGTCTCAAACTCCTCTCCCATCGCCACTTCTGCCATTCTTCCGGCAATTTGCATGGCAAGTCCACCATATTCAAAACGAGTGCCGGGAGTAAAGACTGTATCCAAAGGGAGAATTTCAGTGACTGCCGAATCCAAATGATTATAGTTATCTACACGGGGCTCGGGAAGATATGGACGTACTCCTGATGTATGGGATAATAATTGCCGGAGAAGAATCTTACCTTTAGCATCGTCTTTAAATTCCGGCAACCATTTTTCTACCGGATCATCCCATCCCAAATCAGTACGGTCTACCACCGCGCCTATGACAGCAGCCGCTACCCATTTTCCGGCAGAAGCGACATATACTTTTGTATCGGGTGTATAATCCCGATAGTTCTTCTGAAAAATGACGGTATCATTCTTCACTACACAAATGGATGCTCCGGGGTAATATCCCTTGTCTACCCATCCTTGGATAACAGAATCCAAAGAAGAGAAGTCATACCGACTTCCCTGACCGGATGATATTTTGCAAGAACCGGACAAAAAGCAGATACTTACAAAAGCGGCAATTAATAAACGATTATTCATTTCGTTGTTTACTATCTATTCTTCTGATTGTAAATCCCAATATACGACATAGCGCTGGCGATGCAAATCGTATAGCGGACGAATCACATCTCCTTGTTCTGTCGTAAACTTCAAATCACTTCCTACACGTTGCAAAGCACGTTCAGGGTGTTTCTTATCTAGTTTCAAAGAGGTACGCAAATGTGCTGGGACATGAAAATTATAGGTATAATAATCATTATAAAGAGCAGGATTTGAGAAAGGAGCAGGGGCTTGCATACCTTCAGTTCCCCGTTCTCCCGCCAATACCAACGGGCCATATAACAGGGCTGCCTTATCCGGGTTATCCGGAGTAGTTTCCAGTTTGATTTGCATCGGATAAGTAGCCGAGATTTGATCGCCATCTTTCCATTCACGGGTAATGGCAATATAAGAACCAAATTTCTGTTTTACAGATATTTTCTTACCATTCACCGAAACTTTTACATCCTTGCTCCACGAAGGATAGCGCAGATAAATAGTCGTGCGGACAGGATTTTCTGCCTGAAGAGTAAAACGTGTTGTTTCTTCCTGTGGGAATTCCGTTTCCTGACGGATTGTCAGTCCTTTTTCTTTCCAGGTTACCTGTGAAGGGATAAATAGATTTACATATATTCCCTGATTGTTATGGTAGTAGATGGCTTCTCCAAACTTTGCATGATTCTCAAATCCGCTACCGACACAACACCAAAAAGAGTTCTCTTTTGTGCTATACAGTTTATGAGACCCGGAAAGCAAAGGCAGAAAATAAGCTACCATACCTGTTTCAGGGTCTTGTTGTCCCAAGATGTGATTATACAATGCCCTTTCGTAATAATCCGCAATAGATGAATCGCCCGTCCAGCAGAAAAGATGGCGGCTAAGTTTGAGCATATTATAGGTACAACAAGTTTCTCCGGTATAGCCGGTCAGATGTTGGGATAACTTCCTCGGATCAAAGTAGTGTTCTTTGTCACTGCTACATCCCGGAGCAAAAGTATGATGGTCAATCATGGTGTGCCAGAAGAATTCCGATAGTTTCCTGCTTGTCTCGTTGCGGGTTAACTCGTAGTTGCGGGCTTCGGCTATCACTTTCGGGATGAAAGTATTGGTATGCTTCGTTCCCAAGTCATCACGAAGTTCTTTCAATGGGTCGATTACGTCATTGTGGTAGAAATATTCCGCCAGCCAGCGATAACGTTCATCTCCCGTTATTGAGTATAAATTATAGAATGACTCATTGATACCGCCAAATTCATTGCGGATCATAAGTTTACGTGTTTCTTCACTAAGGGGTTTCAATTTATTGTATGCCCAATCACCCATTCGGGTGACGATAGTCAATGCTTTCTTATTATCCGCATACAGATATTGATCTATCAGCCCGGAGAAAAGTTTGTGCAGAGTATACCAGGGAGCCCATACACCTTTTCCCTGAATATTCCGGTTTATCAGTTCTTCGGGCCAGGCACTCAAATACCCGTTTTTCAGTGCATTCTGCACTTCTTCCAATCCGTTAACCAAGCTATCGCCTTTCAGTTTGAATATCTCACTGCCGGTAGCTGCGTACATCAAACCAAGTGCCGAGAGCATGTGTCCGGTAGTATGTCCGCGAAGTTCGCAATCCAAAGATTCCCAACCACCCAGTTTCTTCACTGTCATATATCCGCCCTCACGTCCGGCAAACACACCGGCATTGGTACGGAAGCTATGTAGCAGACGATTCACATCTATTGACGTCATCCAGGCAGAATCCCGAAGCATATTATCACGGAAACGACTTGGCAACAGGCGAACATCTTTCAAATCAAAACTTTCCGCCTGAAGGGGAGCGACTGTTTCCTTTTTCAACTTTCCCTGATGTTGTCCGGGATATACAGATTGAGCTGACACTATACCCGATACTGTCAATGAACCAAACAAGATTACCGTAACTAAAACTTTCTTATTCATATTATTTCTATCTTTTATCTATAAGATACGAACAAGGTGCCTTAAACACTCAAAGCCACAAAATTATTTAATTAAGCTACAATTCTTTAATTTAAAGCCCACTTTCTTATAAAATTCATCTAAAACGTCCTATCTTTATTCCCCAAATTAAAGAAAGGAGCTACATGGATTTACGTACGGCAAATGTTACAAGATATATTCTTCCTCTGCGTGAGGGAGGCTCATTGCCTGCTCTAGCCGAAGCTGACGATGAATTTAAGTATGTAGTCAAATTCAGAGGGGCAGGACACGGAACAAAAGCGCTGATTGCCGAACTGATTGGTGGGGAGATAGCCCGTGCACTAGGTTTCAGAGTCCCCGAAATAGTTTTTCTGAATCTGGACGAGGCCTTCGGAAGAACAGAAGCAGACGAAGAGATACAGGATTTACTTCAATGGAGTCGAGGACTGAATATGGGATTGCATTTCCTTTCCGGTTCGTTGACTTTTGATCCGATAGTACATCAAGTAGATGGAAAAACGGCTTCGCAAGTAGTATGGCTGGATGCCTTGCTGACTAACGTAGACCGTACCATTAAAAATACCAATATGTTGATATGGCACAAAGAACTATGGCTGATAGATCATGGGGCGTCCCTTTATTTCCACCATTCCTGGACTAACTGGCAAAAACAGGCACTGGTTCCTTTTGTACAGATAAAAGATCATGTATTATTACCGTTTGCCGATAGACTGGAAGAAGTAGATATCGAATTCAGACAGATATTGACTTCTGATAAAATCCGTGAGATAGTCAATGCTATTCCCGACGACTGGTTGAACTGGACAGAAGGCACAGAAACTCCACAGGATTTGAGAGACATTTATATTCGATTCTTAGAAGAAAGGATGAAACATTCCGAAACATTTGTAAATGAAGCGCAAAATGCAAGAAAGGCACTTATATGAATACGCAGTCATCCGTTTCGTTCCTAAAGTAGAACGGGAGGAGTTTATCAATATGGGGATTGTGTTGTTTTCCAAACAAGCCAAATACCTGAAATCCCTCTATACGATAGATGAGAACAAACTAAAACTGTTTTCTTCCGAACTGGATATTAATTGCCTGAAAGAAGGGTTACAGGTCTTTGACAAGATATGCATGGGAAATAAAGAGGGAGGAACCATAGCCAATATGGATATTCCTGACAGATTTCGTTGGCTGACTGCAGTAAAAAGTTCCTGTATACAAGTATCTCGCCCACATCCGGGATTTTCTACTGATTTAGATAAGACTTTGGAAAGATTGTTCAAGGAATTAGTACTCTGATTCCTTGAACAATCTCTTTGTCAAACTAACGGGCAGTAATATAAAAGCTCTGTTCTACTGCTTCAGCAGTCTGCACTTTAGATTCTCCGCTACGCCCATATTGCCAGGCTACCACTGTCACCTTTACCGGAAATTTTGCACGTGGGGGAATTTTAGTCAATACCAGTTTATCTCCCTTTATCTCTGCCGGACCTTCTTTTACATAATAGTAAACCGGAAGGCCGGAGTCAGCAGTTCCATTTAAACTTATTTCTTTCACTGAAGCTTTTACATCGGATAGTTTCGGGAAAATTATACGTTGGGGTATCCCTTCCTTATTCCGGTAAGGAATACGAATCTCTACCTGCTGAACGGCACTCCGGTATTTATGATCCTGTTTTACGGAAGCCATCAAACAGATGCCTCCTGTACGTTTAGGATTATCCAATCCCATCCGATAGAAACGAACAGTAAAAGTTGTATCATTCACCACTTCCACCGGACCGCAAATTCTCGACATTCGAATGGGATGCGTACTGTGTTCTTTTGAATATTCGTTCCTTAACATATCTGTGTACACTGCTTTCAGGTGGAAAGTGACTCCGTCCGCTTCGGGTTGAAAAGAAGGAGACATACGTACATGGGATTTCGGATTGAAAGTTATCAGTTTTCCTTTTTGCTCAAAGCCGATATACTGCTCTGTCTTTCCACGCTCATTGGCGTAATATTTTTCTGTGGCATCTGCCATTTCCTTATCAAAATACCAAAACGCATGGTTCTTGTCTCCTTTATACTTATCATAGGAAGCGGCTTCGGCTGTAGGCTTTTCATTCTTTCGCCAACGGTCTGCCAGCCAGCCATTCTTTGCTTCTACCGGAATTAACTGAATCGGAGCATCCAATGACGAATGCTCCGGCAACCGATATTCCACTGTCTTTTTCAGAAAGAGGGAAAGATAATCAATCAATTCATCGGATATGTCGAAATGTCCGTGTCCTGCATCAGCAAGAAATGCAAGGGGAGCATTCGGATATTCACGACGATAATCGAAAGAGGTTATCAACCGGTCTTCCCACCATTCGTCCTCTCCCATCACCATTAATGAGGGGATACCTTCAATCGTACGGGTTCCCCAATCCAAATTCGCACGCCCGTAACCAGTCAAATGAGTTCTGGGAGAATCACCGTGAATAGAGAGTACGGCCAATGTACGTTCAGGATTCCAGGCGGCAAAGTTCCACGGATAAGTAGCCATTGCCGAGTGTCCGATAGGTATAACCGGGGCAAACTCCAGTTCTGTATATCCGCTTATTTCAGACAAGTTCTTCATCATTGTTTCAAAGATTTGTTGGGTACCTTTTGTCACGTCCCAGCGTTGGTCTATTCCGGGAGTGATCCATATCTCTGCAATTCCCAGTTTGCCCATATTCTTCCGAAATTCAGAATGCTCGAAAATTGTTTCTTCGGTCATATTGTGTTGCCCGATGATGACGGCACGGACTTGTTTACAGTTTTCCGGTATCCATAGATAGGCAGAAGGGTGGGCGTTTGTCTCTTCTGAAATCAGCTCTTTTATTTCCACTGACCATTGCCAGGGGGCTGCTGCCACCTTAGCAACCTGCATGAATAATGACAACAATACAACAAGAAAATATTTATTCATAATGCTTCTTTTAATTGATTTAACTTCCTATACTACGAATATGAAGAACAAAATACTCAAAAAACGACTATATATAATAGTAGATATTAAATGCAAAGATAGCGTTATCCGTAAAAAAGGTAGCAAAACCCGTAATCTATATAAAAACAGATTACCTTTTACAGACTAACTTTGTATAGAGGAAATAAAGATAATAAAAACATTAGAATACGCTTTTATTTTAATAATATACTTGATTATGGAAAAAGTGAAATTGAACAATGGCATTGAAATGCCTATTTTAGGTTATGGTGTTTATCAGGTTACGCCTGAAGAGTGTGAACGTTGCGTGTCGGATGCAATCAGTGTGGGCTATCGTTCTATTGATACGGCACAAGCCTATCATAACGAAGAAGGTGTTGGAAATGCAATCAGTAAATGCGGCGTACCACGTGGGGAACTGTTCATCACTACAAAAGTATGGATTTCAAATGCCGGTTACGAAAAAGCTAAAGCTTCTATTGATGAATCGCTGCGTAAGTTAAAGAGCGATTATATTGACCTATTGCTCATTCATCAGCCGTTCGGTGATTATTATGGAACTTACCGGGCTATGGAGGAAGCATATAAGGCTGGTAAACTCCGTGCAATCGGTGTCAGCAACTTCTATCCTGACCGCTTTATAGACTTGGCAGAATTCTGTGAAATTACTCCTGCCGTCAATCAGGTAGAGACACACGTTTTCAACCAACAGATAAAGTTGCAGGAAGTAATGAAAGAATATGGTACTAAAATTATGTCATGGGGACCGTTTGCTGAAGGTAGAAACGACTTCTTTACCAACCCGACTCTCCAGGAAATCGGTAAAGAATATGGCAAATCAGTGGCACAGGTCGCACTGCGTTATCTGATTCAACGCGATATTATCGTGATTCCTAAATCGACTCATAAAGAACGTATGATGGAGAATTTCAATGTCTTTGATTTTTCATTAGCACCGGATGACATGGCGGCCATCGCTGCGCTTGATACAGCTAAAACACTCTTTTTCTCCCACTATGATCCGGAGATGGTGAAGTGGTTGATTAATTATGGTAAATAGTGGTAAGTAGTAAATCCCAATAAAGACTACAAATGGGAATTTAGCTCATTCCTACACCGTTATGAATATATTTTTAGACGCGGATGACACGGATTACGCGGATTTTAATAGGCTGCGCAATAAAAGAATCGCGTTATTCGCGTCATCCGCGTCTAAAAAATATACCACAATAATTTATTTCTATTCTTCTGCAAATAAATTAGCATTTACTTGTCATTTTCACATACTCAATGACCATCAAAATAATTTGAGTCATTTTTCCAGCGGAGTAAAATGCAATGCGGCTCCGCCACTCACTTTTAGCTTCAAAACAAGCTTATCTCCGGCTTTTATCTTCTTATGAGTACTACGTACTTTCGTTCGTGTATTCAGCTTGTCATCATCTTCGTACAGGTGAAGCATATACTTCTTACCCGGTTCCAGAAAATCCGTAGTCAATGTAATTGTGCGGGCTTCCGTATTCGTCATTGCTCCTACAAACCAGTCATTCCCCGAACGACGTGCCTGAACGATATATTCACCAATCTCTCCATCTAACGCGCGGCTGTCATCCCATACACTCGGAATTGCTTTCCAAAATTCCAGTTCTTCTTCTCCCTGGTAGAATTCCGGTCTGTCATACCAAAACATAAATTGCAAAGGACTGTAATACACAGCTGCCATCGCCAACTGATGTGCTTTCGTATTCTTCACCCGGTTATTGAAATAGCAAAGCGTATAGTCTCCTGCACCTGCCAGATAGCGGGTAAAAGGAAGAGTCATATTGTGTGTAGCATCCGGCATTTCTTCATTTCCACGAATACCTTCCTGCGTCATCAGGTTAGGATAAGTACGGCTGAAACCTGTCGGACGATATTCGTCATGAATATCTACCATCAGACCATATTCTCCACATTTACGAACTGCATCATGCAGCCAGGTACTCCAACGCTGATTACCTATCTGTACAAAACCGAACTTGACACCTTTCAGCCCCCATTTCTTATACAATGGCAATAAAGTATCCAACTGCTGCACTAATGCGCGCTGATTGACATACACCATAAGTCCGATTCCTTTCGATTCGGCATATTTACACAAAGCGGGTATATCAAGGTCTTTATCAGGAGAAACAGTAGTAGCGTCCGAACTCATTTTCATTTCCGGTCCGTACCATCCTGCATCCATGTGCACATACTGAATACCACGTTCTGCCGCAAAGTCAATGGCTGCTTTTACTCTATCTTGTTTCAAGTCGCCCGAACGGAATACTTTCCCGGGTTTGATCCAAGAAGTATCAGCCAGTTTGCAAGCCGGATTCAGATTCAAGACAAGATCATTATTATTAATTAAATCGACCGGACGTTCGCCAACCATGATTACACGCCACGGAGTACTGTAAGGAGAAATAATATCGACGCTACTATACAGGCTTGTCTCCAAAGTGGAAGGTTTCTCTGCCGATAAACGGAATTTACCACGAACATAATCCACCATTTCTGCTTCCAACAAAGCTACTGATAATCCATCAGGAAGTTTCAATGTCAATGGACGCTCACTCTCCTCTTTACCCCATCCTTTCAACGGACGAAGTTCATAAGGTCCTTGCGCCCAACGTTCATAATACGCCATCGTTCCTTCAGGCATTGTGAAGCTAGTCTGCTCACCGACAATATGCAAGAAAAGCCCGTTTGTCATTTCCGGAAAATGATAGCGGAAAGCAACTCCTTCATTATAGGCGCGGACTATAATATTCATAAAGTAGTTTTTACGCTTATCATAACCACCATCCCGATTACCTTTTCCTTCTCCCTTCTTGAATTTCAAAGTCATCTCATTGTAGCAATCACGTACTTCCGCACGTTCGCCATATACAGGCTTCCATCTCTCGTCCGTCTTTTGATGTTCAGTCTCTGTCAACTTCAGATTCTCACACCAAAAATGACAAGTATCATTCGGTATACCCAACGCCGATTCAAATAACTGATTTTCAATCAGAACACCCAGTTTACTTTCTTCAATCACCGGACGATTCTTATAAGTCAAGGCATAATACATTTGTGTATTATCCTCTCCTACCGCACGCTGATAAAAGGTAAAACGATAAGCTCCGTCGGGAGACGTCAGTTCCTGACGGGTTTCTGTCATCACATCTTGCGCTTTTATCAATGCCGGTATCACCAACAACAAAAGTAAAATTCTTTTCTTCATTCTATTTACGCTCATGTTTATTCATCTTTTCTATTATATACGAACGAGGAAGAAATTATACTCAAATGTTTATTGCCTGAAAAGCTTATTCCATCTGCTCTCTATATAAAGTAGGTGTCATTCCTGTCACCCTTTTAAAAATGCGGTTAAAATGTACAGGTGATTCAAATCCGCAAGTAGCACTGATTTGAGATATATTCATCATACTACTATTCAATAGTTTACAAGCATATCCGATACGCATATCAAGTACATACTCTTTGAATGTTTTTCCTGTGTTTTCTTTAAAGTATCGGCAGAAAGCAGCAGGGTTCATCGCTGTATAAGAAGCAATTTCATCCAGACCGATAGACTCGGTATAATGTTTATTCAAATAGGCAATCACCTTTTCCATTCTTTCATTACGCATAATCGAAGGGGACGGAGTATAATGAGAAGTAGTCAGATATTTCTTATGATTGCTAGTAGCCATCATCTGTAGAAGTGAAAGCAACAGGATGATTTGATCTGCTCCTTTGGCAGAAGGAATTTGCTCCAATAATTTAATGATTTTCCCCGAACGGGTAATTGTGAATTTAATCCCTCTGCAAGCATCCTCCAATAAATTCCTGATAGGAATAAACTGGGAGTATTGAGAAATAGAATAATGCATAAAATCTTTCTCAAACTGAATATTGACTCCTCTTACTTTCGGTTCGGTTTTTTCTTCGTTATCAGATTCTTCCCCGCCGTCCGGTGGACTTTGCATACTATGAGGCAGTTCGGAACCAAAAAGAATCAAATCACCTTTTGAATAGGAGATAATGCTGTCACCCACCAGACAATCCCCCTCTCCCTTTTCCACATAAATAATTTCATACTCACTATGAAAATGCCACGGATACGTGAAACGTGGATATTCATAAAAGCGGGCACGGACGGGATTAGAAGTCGTAATAGTCAACTTCTCATTCATTATCTTCTTCATAAATCTCCTTTCTAAACTGCTTTTGCAAAGATAGGTAAATATCTTGCAAAAATACGCATCATAGCATGTATAAAAACCCGCTATTTTTGCATCCATTCATAAAAACATTTGATAGAAACCATGAACGAATTATTTAGTATTGCCGGTAAAGTTGCTGTTATTACCGGAGCAGGTGGTGTACTGGGCGGAAATATTGCCCAACACTTTGTACAGCAGGGAGCAAAAGTTGTAGCTATTGACATTCGTCAGGAGCAACTGGACAACCGCGTAGCTGAACTTAAGCAATATGGTAACGATGTAATCGGCATCATTGGTAATGTACTTGACATCGCCAGCCTGGAGAAAGTAGCCGAAGAAGTTGTAGCCAAATGGGGAAAGATCGATATTCTATTGAACATTGCCGGTGGCAATATGCCGGGAGCCACTCTCGAACCGGATCAGCACTTCTATGATATGGACATCTCTTGCTGGGAAAAAGTGACTAACCTGAATATGAATGGGACAGTCTATCCGTCTATGATATTCGGTAAGGTAATGGCAAAACAGAAGAAAGGATGCATCATCAATGTATCTTCTATGGCTGCTTATAGTGCTATCACCCGTGTACCGGGTTACTCGGCCGCTAAAACTGCAGTAGCCAACTTCACCCAATGGCTGGCAAGCGAAATGGCACTGAAATACGGTGATGGTATCCGTGTTAATGCTATCGCTCCGGGATTCTTTATCGGTGACCAAAACCGTCGTGTACTTATCAACCCGGATGGTTCATTGACCGACAGAAGTAAAAAGGTGTTAGCCAAAACTCCGATGAATCGTTTCGGCGACATCAAAGAATTGAATGGTGCTGTACAATTCCTGTGTAGTGAAGCCGCTAGTTTCGTAACGGGAGCTATGTTGCCTATCGATGGTGGTTTCAGTGCATTCAGCGGCGTTTAATATTTAATCTTTTAATTTATTCAAACGCTATGATGGAAAAAACATGGAGATGGTTCGGCAAGAAAGATAAAATCACCTTGCCGATGCTCCGTCAGATAGGTGTTGAAGGAATCGTCACTGCATTACACGAGGTACCGAACGGAGAGATTTGGACAGTAGAAGCCATCAACGATTTAAAATCGTATATTGAATCGTATGGGTTGCGCTGGTCGGTCGTGGAAAGCCTTCCGGTTTGTGAGGCAATCAAGTATGCGGGTACGGAACGTGAACAGTTGATTGAAAATTATAAAGTAAGTCTTGCCAACCTGGGTAAATGCGGAGTGAAAACAGTCTGTTACAACTTCATGCCGGTAATCGACTGGATACGTACGGATTTACAGTACCCTTGGCCGGACGGTACCAGTTCGCTTTACTACGACCGTATTCGTTTCGCTTACTTCGACATCAAAATACTAGAACGTGAAGGAGCTGAAAAAGACTATACAGAAGAAGAACTGCATAAAGTTGCCGAACTGGACAAAGTGATTACAGAGACCGAAAAGGATGATTTGATTGATACTATTATCGTCAAGACACAAGGATTTGTGAACGGTAATATCAAAGAAGGAGATAAAAACCCGGTTGCTATATTCAAACGTCTGTTAGGTTTATATAAAGACATAGACCGGGACGCTTTACGAGAGAATATGTGTTACTTCCTTTCTGCAATTATGCCTGTATGCGATGAATATGGTATCAACATGTGCGTACACCCGGATGATCCTCCATTCCAGGTTCTCGGCCTACCCCGTATTGTCACCAATGAAGAAGATATAGCCTGGTTCCTGAATGCCGTAGACAATCCGCATAATGGGCTGACTTTCTGTGCAGGTTCTCTTAGCGCAGGCGCACATAATGATACTCGTGAATTGGCAAAGAAGTTTGCAGGAAGAACCCATTTCGTTCATCTACGCAGTACAGAGGCCATGCCGGGTGGAAACTTCATCGAAAGTTCTCATCTATCAGGAAGAGGACATCTGATTGATCTCATCCGCATTTTCGAGAAAGAGAATCCAGGACTTCCCATGCGCGTAGATCATGGACGAATGATGCTCGGAGATGAGGATAAAGGCTACAATGCCGGTTATTCTTTCCACGGACGTATGCTGGCTTTAGCACAGGTAGAAGGAATGATGGCTGTGGTGGATGATGAGAAACAACATAAGATAGAGTTTTAATCTTATTTTTCATCAATATACTTTGAAATACAGGAAAGGAGCTTTACTTTTGTGAAGAAATAAAAAAGAAGAATATTATGAAAGCAAAAATGGCGAAGCTCTGTCTACTATTTATTCTATTATGCTCCCTTCCTGTATTTTATTCATGCAGCGACGAAGCTGATGCTTTTTACCTATATGAATATTGGGAAGTGATGTTCGACCCGGAACCTCCTATCAGTGAAACCAGTTTGTCAATCACGGGAGGAACAAAGTTGGGAATTAAAGGTGGCGTAGCTCCTTATACAGCAGAAATAGCCGATGGGCAAATTGCTACAGCTTATGTGGACGAAAACAATGATATTCAGATCAGCTCTATAAAACTGGGCAGCACGTCATTGATGGTAAAAGACGCTGATGGAAGAATCATAAAAATAGGGCTAAAGGTCGTCAACGGCAAACAATCTTTTTCAGTGAATTCCGTGGAAGCAAGAATCACAGGAATAGATGAAAGTCTGTTGGATGAACAACAAAAAGAAAAACTAGAAGCGGTCAAAAAAAAGATAAAGGATGAAGCGGGTATACAAGCTACAGGAGGAATAGCTTTCTCTTATGACCAAAAAAGTAGTGGTAAAGTGACAATTGTTACTAGTAAAGATAATGCTCCGAAAATAGAAAGAAGCTTCTCCCGCTCCACATCAGAGTCAGGCACTACATTCCAAATTACAATCAATGGTAAAGAGTATGACTGCAAATTTAAACTTCCCGAACGTTCCGATACTTCAAAGAGTATCACCACACGAGACCTTGGCCCGATTCCTTATTGGTTAGTGGAAGATGTGACTGAAGATTATAAATCAGATGTGACCGACCTATTCGGAATAAATGCCACCTCCCTGAAAATAGAACGCATTTATATAGGTTCATTCACTCCTTTACGATAAGTTTATTCCTCTTTCTATAAAATAGATGCGGCAAAAAGCACGAAAAACTGTTTTTTGTCGCATCTTTCATCTTTTAGTTATTAGCTACTTTATCCGTATCTTCTCTACAAAATCTTTTTTATCTATATTCAATTCTTCCAAAGAAGTGATCCGCCTACCGTTCAACACAATGTTTTCGAACAAAATATTCTCAATCTTCCTATTTTTATCATAACCTTCTATTAAAGAAGAATTGATATATTTCCCGGTACATGAAATATTACGGAATGTTATGTTCTTGACACCTCTGCCGGGAGCTGTATTGTATTTTTGGTTATACATCACCCGAAGATGAAATAACTGTCCTTCCTGAATATGTTCCACACGAATGTCCTCAAAAGTAATGTTTTGTGCTAGGTTGTGATCCCCTACATTGATAGTCATACAGCCTTGGTAATCACGATCATCCTCATCATGCTCCAATATATCAATATTCCTGAATACTATATCTTCCAAAACTTCATCTCCCGTTTCCGTATTTCCATGTGTACCGATATTGATAGGATGCGCAATATCTGCCCATAGAGTAGAATTAAGTACATGAATATTGCGACAGTCGCCATAATAATTCCAACGATGCGTATAAAGAGCTATACAATCATCCGAATTACGAAGAAACACATCATCAATCATCACATCCGAGCAGGACATAAAATCCAGCCCATCACTCCAACCCTGATAGCTGAATGATTTCAGATTTTTGATAGTAATTCCGGTAGATTGTCCCCCAGAGACAGTATAATGCCGTGGATTTACCACCGTAACTCCATCAATCAGTACATTCCGGGAGTAGGTAACCGAAATTCCCTGTTGCGGTTCAAGCAACATGCCATGTCCCAATATTTTCACATTCTCTACACTGTCGCAAGTGAGACAACCTTTCAAAACGGCACCACCTTCTAAATAAACCGTCGTATTACTGGGAATACGGAAGCATTTTCCAGCCGTATCAGTCGGTTCATGTATTCCAGCTTCAAAATAAATCACGTTCGGATCATTCTTATCCGGCACATTTTTGATGATAGGATTGGCAAATACATGCAAATTATTCAGGCGATCTCCATTAAACTCGACCGACAACTTTTGTGGTTTATCTATCGTAAACAATAAAAAGTTACCATCAATCTCCGGTTGGATACCTTTGGATAAAGGACGCACCACTGCCGAACGGATCTCCCCATTGTTCTTTTGTACCAATACTTCCACTTTCCCTGAAAAGTCGAACTGAACCATCGTGGCATCGGACTTCGTATCCATATCCACCTTTACGTTATACTCATAAAGGTCTACCCAGTCTTTTTCTCCCACTTGCCGTACTTTTACCGTATAGTCATCATTGTGACGGGCATAATAGATGCCTTGAGGTACCGGATAGATGACTATTTCTGCTTGTATGACTCCTGTGGTCATTACAAGTAAAAATGTGAGCGCTATTCTTATTAGTTTATTCATTTCAAGTTTTTACTAATACCGTTAATGTCCTGGAATTCACCACAGATTGAAACAAATAATCCATCCACACTGGCATATCCGAATCTGTGGCGAAGTCTAACACATTTTATTCATTTTATCTTGCATAC
The DNA here is from genome assembly GCF_015667765.1 of Bacteroides sp. 1001302B_160321_D4. Lineage (NCBI taxonomy): Bacteria > Pseudomonadati > Bacteroidota > Bacteroidia > Bacteroidales > Bacteroidaceae > Bacteroides > Bacteroides sp. 1001302B_160321_D4. The sequence continues at coordinate 75,597 of NZ_JADPLO010000013.1, forward strand.
ATCAGCGTACCGAGCCCAAGTACGTCATAGCCACCGGAGTTAGCGTCATAATACCCACCTCCTCCTTCTATTCCTACATATTCCGTAGCTATCTTAGTATATTTGAGATTATCATCCGAGATGTCTTTTACCCCTTTGTAATGATAGTAAGGCAACGCCCATATTGCACGTTTGATCCATTTACCGCCACCAAGTGTTGTTTGCTCTTCCGGAATCGGATATCCCCATTGACTCTGTTTTTGCCATATATAAGTAGTATATGGTACAGTCTCATTAGTGTAATTACAACAAGCAGCATATTCACAAGCCCGCATGAACAGATTGTCATCATAAGCAAAGAAATCGTCTCCCTGACTCCATGCCAACTGACAAATAATTCCCATCAATCCGACACACATCAACGTGTGTCCTTGGTCACGTCCACTTTCCTGCCATTGAGCAAAGTTATAGTCCGGTGCATAATCGTGATAGATAGCACGACGTAAACGTCCGTTTGTATCACCTGTCTGCAAATGGCCGATACCTTCATTATAAATATCACGACGATCGGTTACAATGCCGATAGCCATTTTAGCTGCAATATTACAAAGACACCAGTTAGCCCAATAGTGTAACGGATTGGTATCGTGATGACGTTTCAAAAAATCATCATTAGCAGGATAGAACACTTTAAGCAACCAATTCTGGAATGCTGCGAAGTCCGCACGATCCCATCCTTCATAATCCCTTAATAATTCACCGGCAATAGCAAATTCATAACCATAAAGTCCTGCAGCAAGCGATAAATTCGTATTACCTGTTACACCTACACAAGTCTGTACCCACTTATTCAGATTCTCCACCGCTTTTGCTGCATATTCATCATCTTGTTCAATCTTCCAACGAAGCGCCTGCTGATATGCAATAGTGGCCCCTCTGGCTGCATTCATATAATTTTCATCACCGGAAACTCCACGTTTAATCCATTCCGTAGGATAAGTATCTGCCGTCTTCTGCGAAAACTGACTTTCTACTAATAATTGATAAGCGCTAACCCAAGGCTCTTCTCCGGCAGCTTTTTTATCCCGGATACGCTGAAAGTCTTCCTCTGTATGCAACCCTTCATGCAGCATGGGTTCCGTTGACGGCTTAAGTTCAACCTGTTCCAAATTTACGTTATTATCAGGAAGAGGAATTTTATTCAAATCAGTTTCCACATTGACACCCGGAAGGTCAATGCCGTCCCCACATCCTACTAAAAACAGGGTAGCAAATACTGCGGTTATATAATATATCTTTTTCATCATATTTTTGGTTTAATGGTACACCGTATCTACCATTGATTACGGTGCACCCAATTATAGTTTATTGCTCTACTAACTCTAATTTGAAATTATCTATCTTAGCCCGTCCTTGTTTTACTGTAATCGTACATACAAAACCAATGACAACATCGGTAGGCTCTTCAACAGAAATATCAACTACTACATCACCCGTACGTGAAATAGAAGCGTTTGCCAGACTCTTACTTGGTATATCACTCGTATTTGCCATCTCGTTACCTTTACAAACCGCAACATAACCGGTAAAACCTCTGCCGTCATATTCATAAACGTGTGCCGTCAACTTATATTTTCCTTTTTGAAGATGAGAAGTCTGATATACCTTACCATCATTTTTAGGATTGTCAAATCCCCAATCTGTTTGTAAAGCCAAACCTGCATCACTTCCATCACCATATTTCGTTTTAAATGCCAAATCAACAGCAGCACCTCCTTCACCAGCAGTCAAGTTAGAGTTCTGAACTATCCAATAAGCAGCTTTTGCCCACTCTCCTTTTTTATGGAATCCTTTATCCCCACCTTCTTTTACATATTCAAAAGGCTGTTTATAGTTCATGAGTACATATTGAGAAATATCTCCATCCACCGGCAGAGGTTGTAACATATCACTCTCTACGGGTTGTGCAATACCTTCAAACACCATTGTTACTTTTCCACCATTGAAACCCTGCGGAACCGTTACAGTAATAGAAGTCGTAGTAATCTCTTTAACCGTAACGGGTACGGATATTCCCTCAAAAGTAACTGTAACAGAATTCTTATCCGTTCCAAAACCCTTTCCTGTAAATGTTATTTCCTGTCCGGCTTTTACTAATGTACCATAAGGATAAATATACGGTGTTTCAACAGAAGTGATTTCTGGAGTTTCCCAAACCTCAAATGTGCCCGATTCGCCCATCTCTATTTCCTTACCCTGAATTATCAGTTTAATCTTCACCGGAGCTTCAGATGAAACTCCTTTGGGAACATTCACTACGATATTACCTTTATCATTCAGTGTCACTTTATCACAAACTGTTTCTCCGAAAAAGACCTGAATATTTTCAGCTTTCGTACCAAAGTTCTGACCAATGATCGTTACTTCCGCATTAATATATCCGGCTTTCGTTGAAATGCTTGTTACTGTCGGCATCGGTAATACCGTATATTTCAACTGTGTCCCGATAGTTTCAAACGGAGTAATGACAGTAATTGTATAATCTCCGGCTTCCAACGAAGCAGGTACAGTGAGTGGAATACTCTTATCCATCAAATTATCTGTATCTATTACAGCTTCTACAGGTTCTCCGCCAGCTTTAGAGAAAATTACTTTCAAAGGCTCCAACCCTTCAACAGACTTATCCAGCAATTCTTGCACAAGATTGGTTCCTGTTATTGCAAATTTACTGCCAGCAAAACCTGATGGAACCGGTTCGTCTTCCTTAGGAATATCAAGCGTTGCATGCTTCAACACAGTGAAAGGATAAGAAGTCAAATCAATCGTTTGTTCTGCCATAATAAGTGTCATAACTCCACTGACAGCTGTCTCGGGAATTTTGGCCGTAAATTCGGTATCAGTAGGTGTACCCACAATCTCTGCCTTGTCTGTAGAAGTCCCGAAAGTCAAAGTATACAGTGTTTTAGAAGAAACAAATTCTTGTCCTTCGAAAACAATACTGGCACCCGGAAAACCATAAGAAGGTTTCACTACGCTGACACCCGGCTTACCAAGTACACGATAAACTAGATCAGTCTCCACACGTTGCCCGAAAACCTCAACGGTTATCTTTCCGTTTGTTGCCGATTCCGGCACTTTCGCAAGGATAGCATCATCGGCACAGGAGACTACTACTGCCTCCTGGGAACCGATAAACACTTTTACATCTTCAGTTCTGATTCCAAAATCATCACCATTAATGGTAAATTCATTCCCAACATATCCTTCGACGGGTTCTATCTTTGTTACGGTCGCCACAGGATCAGTGTAACTCATTGGAACAATTTCTTCATTGTCCTCGTCACAAGCAGCTAATGCGAAAAACGAGAGAAAAACGGGAAACAGATAGCTATATATTTTCTTCATAATCTTAATTATATTATCACGATGAATTACTCTTTTTTCTTTTTCCACATTATTCAAGAATCAATTTCAATTCTGTCACCTTAAAGTATGAATTACCCTTTGCCAGTGAAGTCAGGAATCCAATAACAACGTCCGTTGTCTCCGTTACTTCAAATGAAGGTGTAACCAACGTACCCGAATCATTCGCTGTTCCCATTTTATCATAGGCCACATAAACTCCATTTAATTGCTCAAGATCAGCGACATTCGGTATATCACTTTCACTATCTCCTTTAGCTATCAATACGGAAATAAAGTTCCCCGCATCAGTAACTACCAATGTATATGCATAAGTGACTTCCAGTCTGTATTTACCAGGACGGAGCGTAGCAACCTGCCACATTTTCCCATTCGTATAAGCTTCTTTATCCCATCCATTCTGGAATGCTAACGTTAAGCCTTCTTCTGATTTATATTGCATTCCGGAAACAGTCGTATTGCCTTTTGCATTGAACGATGCTGCATTTTGATTCCACACTGCCGGAGTCCACCATTCACCGTTCTTCCAACTTTCATCATTTGCCTTGGCAAACGGCTGCTTATAGTTTTGAAGATAAAGCACTGTCACATCACCCTTCGAGTTAGGATTGAACATTGCACCACCTGTCATTGTATATCCGTGAATAGTCACAGTCACACTACCTGTCTGATAATCAGCAGGAGTTGTCGCAACAATAGTAGACTCATCCACCAGCTCAAATTCGGCCGGCGTTCCATTGAAACTAACAGAAATATCGGATGGATCCGTACCAAAGTTTTCACCTGTTATAGTGACCTTGTCTCCCGTATCGGCTACCCCTTCACCGTCTTCACTATCAGAAGTCACTGTAATGACACGTGGCGTAGGCAGTACTGTATAATGACCGATATTCTCCACCTTTTTATTATAAATCTGTAAAGACAGATTGCCTGTTACTGCAGTTTCCGGCACTTCCACTACCAAACGGTTATTTTTGCAATCGAGTACTTTATTGGATTGGGCTTCACCGAAGAAAACTTTCACTGCTTCAGCACGGTCACCAAAATTGGTTCCCATAATAACTACCTGTGTAGTGACATATCCGTCCGTAGGATAAATGCTCTCCACTACTGGTACAGGATAATCATAAACTCTATACTTGGGGTCTTGCTCACAACCGGAGAAAAGTGCGGAAACACAAGCAAGTATTGCCAAGTGAAATGTATATTTGAATAAAAACTTCATATAACCTATGGTATTATACGTTAAACGATTGAATGATTAATATCCTGGATTTTGTACCAGATTTGAATTCAGGTTGATTTGATTTCTTGGAATCGCCCACAAATAATCTCCCTTAGTAAATGCGCAGTCGGATGATTTGAGGAGTACTACACAAGGTAATTTGCCTTTACCTGTTTCCACTTCTTCCGTCCCCTTCGTAAAGATAGCCGGATTGAAAGCACTGGTAGCATTCCCGTTTTCGTCTATAAATGCCGTCGGATAGCTGGCATTACCTACTACCGCACCGCAACGAGACTCATTCAGATTCTTCTCCGCAATACCCCAACGTTTCAGATCGTCACAACGGAAACCTTCCATATAGAGTTCCAAAGCACGTTCACGGCGGATCTCATCCAACATTACCTGATTGACTGTCTTACTCGCATTTGCCGGCACTCCTTCCTGAATTCGCTTTGCCAATGCATTTGTTAGGTTAGCAATTCCCGCACGGGCACGGATTTTATTTATCGACTTATTCAACTGGTCATCTGATATTTCACCATAGCGTTCCATCACAGCTTCGGCATAGTTCAAGTATACTTCTGCCAACCGAAGTACCGGATAATTGGCCGATTCATCTTTACTTTGGCGTTGAATATCGGTAATAGCAAACTTGGAAACACCATACCCACAGTTCTCAACTGTCAGGCTCGTAGCATATGAACCTATATAAGAAGTCAAACGGAAATCCCGATTCTGAAATTCGTCCCCCGGATTTTTATATCCCTGGAACTTATCAGACATGCTGATCGGAAGCCCGTCAGTGCATAAAAACATATCAATCAATTTCCGGCTGGGACGCATATCCGTATAAATCACCTGATTCAAATCTACCTGTCCTTTACGCGTTTCCTGACTATATACAGAAGCGATGATAAATTCCTTGTTCGTCGCTCTTCCGGCACCGGCAGGATTACTGGCTTCTTCTTCAATATTAAACAGGTAACGATTGCTCATATTTCTCATAGCTGCAACATTGTTATAATTCCAAAGGGAATAAGCAGCATCTCCCATCACTGTTTCGGATAATTGAACGGATTCTTCCAGAAAAGCATTTACCTGATCGGAAGCCGGACCGGCAGAACCTTCAAAATCAGTAGAAGTGCCATTGTACTTACGCCAGGTAGCTTCATAAAGTAACACGCGAGCCTTAAATGCCTGTGCAGCCTGTTTGCTGATTTTACCTTTGTCGGCAGAGGTTATATTCTGTTCCAACGGCAACCCTGCAATAGCCTCATCCAAATCGGAAAGAATCAAGTTGACAACCTCATAACGGCTGTTACGTTTTCCATATAACTCCGGTGAAGTCACGTCGAGAACTTTCGTAACGACAGGCACTCCACCAAAAAACTTCAATAAGTAAAAATAGTTATAGGCACGGAAAAAATGACCTTCGGCTAATTCTTTTTTAATATCCGCTAAATTACCTGTATAGGAAGAAACTGCTCTTTCAAACATGTGATTAGTGGCACGAATATTACCATAGCAATTACCCCAACGGCTATCGTCATTAGGAACTCCCATCACACCGGTCCCCACACCATACGAATATCTGAAACAAGTAGAAAGATCGGATGCCGCATCCATGTGATCGAATATACTTCCATAGGAAGACTGCCATCCCAATAATTGCCCGTAAAGCCCGTTAGCATATTCACGGAAATGCTCCGGAGTTTTGAAATAAATCACATCTGTCTTGGCATCCAGTGGTTCCAAGTCAAGGAACGTATTCACGCATGAAGAAAATCCCAATGCGCAGGTGAAAATTAATATATAGTTCGTTATCTTTTTCATATCTTCTATTCTGTATTTAATTTTCCATAGCTACTATAAAGTGATGTTCAGACCGAACGACCAAGTACGTGCAAACGGGTATCCACTGTTGTTGGAGGCTGCTCCCATTTCCGGGTCGAAACCGTCTCGAATACTGGTAGCTTCCCATAAATCATTACCAGAGAAGTAAACACGCACTTTTTCCAGTTTCACCTTGCGCGTCCATATCTGCGGCAATGTGTAGCCGACTATTAATGTTTTCAAACGGATATAGCGGTTATTCTGCATCATAAAGTCGTTATTCTGATAATTCCAGCGTGCGAGATTCGCATTGGTAGTCAAGCGAGGGAATTCAGCATTCGGATTGCTCTCTGTCCATGTCTTTCCCAAATATGTCGGGTTCTGATTGGCAGTACGTGTTTGAAAAGGATAAGCCATCCAGTCATTACGGATAACATACTGCTTGCCGACACCTTGGAACATTGCGTTCACATCAATACCTTTCCATGATCCTCCCAGTGTGAAACCGAAAACAAAATGTGGATTGGAGTCACCGAGATATTGCAAATCGCTATTTTCATTCCCTGCACCGGAAATCTTATAATCACCATTCAAATCCAAACGTTTGGTATCACCCGGACGCAACCGGCTTGCACTTCCTGCTCCTACACCAGTCAGATCTTCTTTACCCTCTCCATAGAGTGCATAATAGCGGTCTACTTCTGCCTGATCTTTAAAGTAACCATCTGTACGATAAAGGAAGTACGAATTCAAAGGATACCCATTCACGGCTGCATTCCAACCAGCCCCATAAGAATCTGCTCCTTCCATCTCTTTCAACAGACTCTTTGTATCACCAATATTAAAGTTGGCATAGTAAGAAAAGTCTTTAATCTGATCGCGCCATCCAATAGTGAACTCCCAACCTTTTACATTCAAATGACCACTATTCGTTTTAGGAGCTTTACCTCCTAAAACACCCGGATATGTGACATTTACCAACATACCGGTATTATCTTTTATAAAATAATCGAATGTAGCTTTCAAACGATTATCGAAAAAGTTAAGATCGATACCAAAGTTTTTCTGTGAAACTTTCTCCCAAGTACGGTCATAAGAAATTAAACCGCCAAAACCTGAAGATACTTGATTAGCAGGTATAGTTCCAAAACCGGCTGTTCCAAGAGAGACAGTAGACACATAATCGTAATCACCCAGCCCGACATCATTACCCGAACTACCGTAACTTAAACGCAACTTACCAAAAGAAAGAACAGGTTTTAAAAATTCTACAAATTGTTCTTCCGAGAACGCCCAGCCCAAAGAAACGGAACCGAAGCTCTTAAAACGATAACCGGGAGCAAACTTGGAATTTCCGTCACGACGCCCCATCAATTCAACCATATATTTTTCCGCATAGTTATAATTCAAACGGGCAATATATGAATAGGTACCATTATGAGTCTTTCCTCCACCGTTACCCTGTGTACCCGTAGCCAAATTCAAATCGTAAATTCCGGCATCCTCAAACTTCTCACGGGCGGTAACGACTTTTTTATTTACCCACTTCTCGGCACTGATACCGAACATAGCATCTATATTATGTACTTCGGCAAATGTACGCTTATATTTCAATAACCCTGAATAGTACTGATACCGGGCATTATTTGCCTGTACCAAATATCCCGGCTGATGAGAATCTTTAAAGTTCATCACATCTTGCGGAGTACTAAGGGTTTGTGTTGTTTCATATACTAACTTCGCCGTCTGCTCGCCGAACCAATTGTAACACTGTACCGGAAGCGAATAGCGTTCTCTACGGTATTCCTCATTTTGAAAGGAAGCAGTACCCTCGAAAGTGATTCCTTTCCAAATATCCACCAATGCTTTGAAATCGACACGGGTAGTCAGTTTTTCCCTCTCGTCACGTCCTCCATCTGTTGTAGCTGCCGCCGCATTGCGGTCGCCCACATTACCAAAGTTGGCATACCATTGTCCATAGGGATTCTTAGCCGGAAAAAACGGAGCATCATTTCCGTAAAGTGTACGGTCGATACCATGTGTCGGTGTTTCAGTATTTGTTTTAATCATACTTGCCGAAGTTTCCAATTTGAACCAATCAGTCAATTTGATTCCATAATTCAAACGCAAGTTCAACTGTTTCTGCCCGTCATAGGCAGTGGCCAAATTGGCTTGATTATCAGCATAAGCCAAAGAAATACGGTAATCAGATTTATCCGTAGAACCTGCTACACTCAAATTATGCTGATAAGAATAACGACGGGCAAACAATTCATCCAAGCGATTGGCATTGCCCACAAACATTGTACCCCAATCGGCTACAGTCGACTCGTAAATTCCTTCAATGCCTTGAGCCATCTTTTTCAGGTTTTCTTCTCCCCAGCCCCACCAGTCATGTTCCGGCATTTCTTTATTGGCTTCCAACCACATGGTGGCATATTCCTGCATACTGGGAGAAAAAGCCATAATACCATTGGTAGTGAAACGCATATTGAAGCCATAATCTACCGTTGTCTTGCCTTTACCTTTTTTGGTAGTTACCAATATAACACCATTAGCTGCTTTTGCACCGTAAATGGAAGCTGAACCGTCTTTCAATACACTAATATTCTCAATATCATCCGAATTTAGATTTTGAAATGACTCTGAATTCAATACGGGTACTCCATCCACAATAATCAACGGACTACCGCCATTGACAGATGTCAAACCACGAATCTGAAAATTTAATCCTTCATTACCCGGACGTGAAGAAGAACGAGTGACCACCAATCCCGGAGTAGCTCCTTGCAAAGCAGCACCGACATTGGTAATGGCACGACTTTCCAATACCTGGCTACCAATTTGTTCTACCGCCCCTGTCAACGTCGCTTTTTTCTGCGTACCATAACCTACTACCACCACTTCGTCCAATGCATTATTATCTTCTTTCAACACAACCTTGAAATCTGACCGCCCATTCAAATTGACAATCTGATCTGCATACCCGATATAAGTAATTCTAATTTGTTTTGCATCCGCAGGAACATTCAGCGCGAACCGACCGTCAATATCGGTAATTACCCCTGCATTGCTTCCTACGACCACCACATTACAACCAATCAGCGGTTCACCATTCGCGTCCGTAACAAGTCCTTTGATGGTACGCCCTGCCTGGGCTACCATCAAACTCTCTTCTACAGAATCATTTGCATAGAGCAATACACCGGGCGAACCACCCAGCAGCATGGCGAAAGCCAATGCGACTCCTTTTGAACATAAGAATTTGGATTTAATTTCCATAATACTATTAAATTGTTAAAGTTAATATGTGTTTTTCCGAATCTGGTATCTAACCGACTTTGGAGAATTCATTTTTCAAATAAGTACGAACCGTTTTACGAGCCAGTAATAATTGACATTCTACTGTACGGGGAGATAAGGACAGCTTTCCTGCAATGGCAGGACAAGAGAGTTCATGATTGAAACTAAGTTCATAAATCTGACGGCGTTTGACAGGAAGAGTTTCCATTACCTGGTCGTGCATCTTCTTTAGTTCACGAAAATGAATGGTATCTTCTGTGGTATTCCGACTGGTGTCTTCCATCCTATTATATACGTAGGCGACGAAATCTTCCTGCTTATAATAACGACGTATCTTGTCCGTTACGATATTGCGGGCGATGGTGAAGAGCAAAGACCAGACAGTGTCTTTATTCACGAATGCCCTGTGTTCCCATAAGCGGACAAAGACATCCTGTGCCAGATCTTCCGCTTCGTGCGGATGGCAAATGCGGATAGCGATATAATTTTTGATATACTCCCTATATTTAAGGTAGCATTCGGAGAAGAAGTCGTCAAATGTAGTCTGCTGTTTATTCATGGCATTAAATTTATCCGTTTAACGATGATACAAAAGTAGGAACAAGTTTCAAATTCAAATATCACAAAAGTAACAGATAACAAAACTATCGTAACAAGCGTGTATTTTTGCAAAAACTTCCCATTTCATCGGGATAAATCTAACCGTCACACCAATAAAAAAGGGGAGGTCGTTACATTTGACGACTCCCCTGTTCTTATATTTGCATGGATGAAAGCTTTCATCCGGAAGGATTCATTATTTATTTTCCTGTGATGCCTGGAAATCCGGTATACGTTTTACGTTCGCACCTTTCATCACACCTCTTTTGATCGCTTCATTCGTATCGGTGATTTCTTTCTTCACACGTTTATAGTATTCTTTTGTCAGTCCTTTCTCTACTGCTTCCGATTCTGTTACGGCCCAAAGATACTGATAATCCATCAACATCAAATCCGGTGCCACTATTTTAAAGAAAACACTATCATTTGCAAATTTTTCACGTAAGTCTCCCAAATAGATGGTATCTGCAGGATTTACCTCCTTAACATTTGCATTATTTTTTGAACTGCTACCTCCGCAAGAGGATAACATCAAACCTCCTACCAATGAAATTAAAACTAATACTTTCATATCAACATATATTATAAAATAAAACTTCTTCTGCCCCAATGTGAACAAGAACTTACAATTATCTCACTTATTCAGCGCAAATGTAATAATTAAACTACAAACACAGGCACAATGTCATTCTTTTCTTCCCGATTCCTCGGCATATTGCTTGGGAAGCATACCGAACATTTCTCTAAAACACTTCGAGAAATAGCTGGGTGAACTGAATCCTACCCGGTTCGCTATTTCAACAATCGGCAACTGACTTCCTTGTAATAATTGTGCCGCCCGTTTCAAACGGATGCTGCGAATAAAGTCTGTCGGTGTGTGTCCGGTGATGGATTGTAACTTACGGTAAAGGCTCATACGCACCATCCCCAGATCGCCACTCAATTCTTCTACGCCATATTCCGGATTATCCATGTTCTTTTCTATGTATTCCAGACACTTCTGTATGAGCTGCTCGTCTACTGAAGTAATGGTGATAGCACTCGGATTTACTTCTATGTTCTTACGGAATTCTTGTTTTCTCTTTTCCTGCTGCTCTATCAGCTTTTCAATGCGTACCATCAGCATATCAAAGTTGAAAGGTTTCGACATATAAGAGTCTGCTCCTACTTCATAGCTGTTAATCTTGATGTCATCGGCAGTACGGGCTGTCAATAATATCACAGGTATATGGGATGTCTGCACGTTCGTCTTGATCCGACGGCAAAGCTCGATACCGTCTACTTTTGGCATCATGATGTCACTGATAATCAAGTTCGGGTTTTCCTCTATCGCTTTCCGCTCTCCTTCCTCGCCGTCTGCCGCTTCAATAATCTGATAGAAATCTTCCAGCTGTTCTTTCAGGAAAGTACGGAATTCCTGATTGTCCTCCACTAACAACAGTTTCTTCAGGTTATCATCGACTGTAGATGTAGTGGTTTCTTTCTCTTTAACATCTGATGCTTCCGTTCCGATGATTTCTTCCGGCAGTTCGTCCGGTTCCGGTTTCAGGTCCATCGGCAACCAAACGGTGAATACTGATCCACGATCTATCCGGCTGTCCACTTTAATACGGCCACCATGTATATTTACATATTCCCTTACCAAATGAAGTCCGATGCCACTACCTATTTTTTCGTCTCCTTCATTTCCTACCTGATAGAAACGGTCGAAGATATAAGGAAGGTCTGATTCGGATATTCCGATTCCAGTGTCGGATACGGATATTCTCACGTAGTTTCTTCCTTCTATTTCTTCTGTTGCAAGCAGTAAGTCGACCGTCCCGCCTTCCGGCGTATATTTGAAGGCATTGGACAAAAGATTATTCACAATCTTATGTACCTTATCCCGGTCGAAGAACATATAAAGCGCTCTATGTTCCGATTGGTTCACAAAGTTAAGGTGCTTCTCTACTGCCATTGGCATGAAGTTGTTATAGGCAGAAACAATAAATTCCTCCATATCGCCGTTCATCAGATGCAACCTCTCTCCTTTCATTTCCAGTTTGCGGAAATCGAGTAGCTGATTCACCAATGACAATAGGTTTTGAGCATTCTTATAGATGGTATTCAGTTGTTTTTTCATCGCATCGTCTGTCAATCGACGTATCACCATGTCTAATGGCGTGATAATCAATGTCAGCGGAGTGCGGAGTTCATGGCTTATATTTGTGAAGAAGCGGAATTTCATCTGATCCAGTTCTTCTTTCTGCTTCAACGCTTCCTCTTCTTGCATACGAATCATCTTCTGCCGGTTGCGGCGGTTTATTACGTAGATCAACCCGAAGATTAAGAGAATAACTAAAATTGCATAGAAAAAACGAGCGGCCAGTGTATCCCAGAACGGGGGATGAATTACAATTTTGAATGCAGACTCCGGTCCCCATATCCGGTCGTTTCCGGCAGCGGACACACGGAAAATGTATTCGCCCGAAGGGAGATTATTATAGACCACACGTCCTTGTCCATTCTCAAAAAGGGTTTCCGTCCATTCTTTGTCAAATCCTTCCAGTTGGTAACGGAAAGAGGTTTGAGAAGGATTAGGGAAGTTCAGACCGGAGAACTCAAGTGTAATATAGTTCTCATCATATTTTAATTGTACTTCGCCCGAATAACTTAATGCTTTATCAAATAAGACACGTCCGTTATATGTTTCGCCCGAAACAACCGGAACATTAAACAAGCGGAATGAGGTAAACAGAGGACGATTGAGGCACTGATTATCTATCATGTTTTCTGGTGAGAAAGCGATAAAGCCGTTCATCAGCCCCAGGAAAAGCTGATTGTCCCTGGTCATTAACGAAGGGAAACTATATAAATCATCCTGACGGATTTCATCTTCCGACAGACAGCTGATTACATGAAAGCTGTATTTATCTGCTCTTCTGTCTACTTTTATCTTATAAATAGAAGTGACTGTCGAAATCCATATATCATGGTTCTTATCTTCCACTACGTTCAGGATAGCTTTAGACAGACCTTCTTCTTTCCCTAATGTGTAGCTTTGCCCATTGTAAGTCAAAACGCTCAAGCCATATTGTGTAGCAAACCATAAAGTTCCCTCATGGTCTTTGAGTATCTGATTATACTTGATACTTCCCTGATTGAATATAGAATTAGCCTGGCCATCTTCCTCCGGTATCCATATTTTATTCGTTGCAGGATCGTAAATGTAGAGTCCGTTATCACTGCCTACGACCAACCGGGATTGATTATCTATGGCCAATGCATTCGCTACTTTGTATTTTTTGAGTTCGGGAAACTGTTCGGACAATAAGTTTATTTGCCCGTTTTCAGGATTAAATAATCCTACACCCCCATATATACTTACCCACAATCGACCGGAAGAATCTTCGACCATGACACGGATATTACTGAAATCCAATTCATTCTGATAATCCGTATCGGGATAATCGTAAGATTGTACCTTTCCATGATCTATGCAGTAGAGCCCATCGTGGTATGTTCCGACCCAAACACGCTTCTTGCTATCCTCATAAAGTACACGGCAATTCTTCTGACTGAATTCATGATAGAATCTGTTCATGCTTTTAGTCTCCGGTTCATAGCGATAGACACCCTGCGTAGTACCCATCAGAATTTCTCCTTTAGATGTTTCGAGCATACAACGGATTTCCTCTCCTTTCCAGTCGCCATTTATCATCTTCTTATTGTACAGCACTATTTTATTCATGCTGGGATGATAATAACACATTCCCTGATTATAAAGTCCTATCCAAACGGAATTATTTTCCCGGTCGCAATAGATGCTTTGAATACCGTTTCGTACTGTATTACCTGATAATAAAGGAATATCCAGTGTCCGGGTTACAGAGAAATTGTGCATATCAATGATATAGAATCCATCAATAACGGTTCCTACCCATGCATTTCCACCTTTATCCACATCCATAGAAGTAAACCATGAATAGTGTCCGAGTTGGATACCTGAAATTTGGTTCCATTTTTTATTATAGACATCATAATAGCCTACTCCACGATCCCACATCAACCAAAAGTCACCATTATCGAGTATCTTCAAAACCACACGGTCATCCGGTTTCAGTTGGTCTTTCAGGAAATCAAGTTGATGCACGAAACGTTTCTTTTCCAAATCGTAGCAACGGATAGCCCCTTTCTGATGAACCATCCAACTGTATTTTCCATGACTTTCTACTCCGAGTAATCCTCCATAGTATTCCATAAACTCATCATTCCTGCAAACCTGTTCGATTGACTTTGTCTCTGCATCGTACATATAGACAGAGGAACCCGGCGTCAGAAACCAACAATGTTTCTCTGAATCAATAATCAGGTCCGCCACTTTATCCTTTAAGCCGAATTGTTGAAATAAAGAATCTACGTTATAGATGTACTGTTCGGTAGTCAAATCGAAGACGCGTAGGCTCTTGCGTTCTTTCATCCACAAACGTTTGTCGGCATCAATATATTGTTCGGGAATAATATGGTTATATGCTATCGAATATTCGCCATGAATATTGAAAGGGAAATTTGAATAGTTCGCACCATCATACAGGCTTAATAACACAGTACTTCGCACACCGATACGTCCGTCGGGAATGGGGAAAACGCTTTTTACATAGTTATCCGGTAATCCTTCGACAACTCCAATCTGGCGGAATACATAAGGGGATTCTTGCGAGCTAATATAACCCGGATACAATAATCCCATTAGTATGATTAACAAACATATTCGAATTTTCATGGCCATCTTTTTTTGTAGTACTATTATTAAGTACGAACGAAGAATCAAATCCCCTTATCCTACTTTACTATTATTTTCTGAATTTCGAGTTTATCTCCGGCTTGCTCTATCTGTAAACGAAGTACACAAGCTCCTGCGGGAAGAGTGAGTTTTCCTATTTCTCTTTCCGTCCATTGTATAGAACTGGGTAATTGCATGGGTTCTGTCTTTACTTCTGAATCAGAAGCTACGGACAATAAAGAATTTCCTTTTGATTGATAAACAAGATAAACGGTATAATCTCCATCGGTAGGAATACTTACAGTATAATTCATCCATTCTCCATCTTCTATTTGGGTAACGACGTAATTATCTTCTTCTTTTCGTAGCTCTACTGCTCCGTCAGGTCTGTATTCGTTGCCACGTTTCTTTCCTACATTGTGATAGGTATGCCCTTCGGGATCTTCCGCAAGACAATAATAATCGTAATCGGCAGCCGATATTTCACAAGGTAGCAAATGAATTCCTGATACACGCTTTCCCGTAGAGAAAGAAACGGGATCGCCTGCCATCCAGGGAGTCAATCGCTTGGTCAATGTTCCCCAGCCAGTCCATTCATAAAACCAGTTGGGTGCTATCCCCCAGTTTTCGCAACCGTGATGTTCTATCATATAATCACGGTAACGTTTCAACCAGGTATAGTTGTTCTCCGGCAATCCAGCACGTACTGCATAATGCGCCAATGCCATTTCACGAGTTCCGCCACTACCTGCTACGTCTCCACGTCCGTGAGGAGATACGGCTACGGATTCCCAACGTCCACTACGGCTTTTTATCTGGAGAAATTTTCCGTTCTCAAAGGTAACTTCATTTGAATTCTTACTATAACTTGTCGGTTCCCAAGGCTCTTTTTGCTCTTCATAGGTCTGGACTTTAGAGAGGTTATAACGATAGTTCCATTCCAAACCAAGAAGCAAACGGTTATTGAGACAATTATACAAAGAATCTCCCTGATTCCATGCCATTTCTGCGATAGCTACATAATTGTGGATACCTGCCAATACATGTCCCTGGTCGCGACTCGACTCCTGACATTGACCGTTTGGATAGATATAATACTGTAGCTGTTCATCGTATCCATAATCTGAAATCTTGTTTTCTCTTCCTTCCAATTTATAATCAAGCATGGTTGGTGATTTCTTAATCGGTTCTTTGCTAGTGACCGTCGGTCCTGAAGGATAAGGTAAATCATCCGGTCGATGCTTCATTCCCAATAAATAACGGTAAGCACGGTCATACATTACTTCGTTATCTAAGTAAATCCCCATTGCCATCATTCCACGAGCAGCGAAAAGTCCTTGATTACCAAACCTTGCGGCATCGAAATTAAAAATATTCCAATAGAATGTAACTCCGTTCTTTGAATCATCCCAGTAATTTGCATATTTGGAAGAGAAATCTTCCGTATTGCTATATCCAGGATAGACCAACATATTTTTAAAACGTTGCTGGTCTTCTACTTTCCAACCGGAATAATCACGCATTAATTCGGCGGCATCAATTAAAAGGTAAATCTTTCCGTTATCTAATGGTCCTGTTCCACGACTACTTGTATTGGTATAATAAGAATTAGCATTCAGATATTCGACCGCTTTACGGGCATAAGCCTCATCGCCCGTCAGATGCCAAAGCAATGCTAAGTCATGTGCCCGCCTGCCATCTACTCCGATAGTAGCATTAAAACGTCCTTCTCTGATTTGTTTTCCCCGATTGATAACTTGCGTATTGAGTGAAGAATAGGGAGATTCCTTTAATTTCAGAAAAGTAGAATAATAAGGCTCATGTTTCGCCTTGACCATAGCTTTCATCCGGTCTAAATCACCTTGGGTATAGGTGATTCCGGGATGGATAAAGTTACGTCGTTGCGCTTGCACTCCATTTTGAATATTCCCAATCCATACAATCCCAATAATCCATATAATTTTGTTAATCATAGTGCGATTCGTTTTTTATACAAGTGATAAGCAAAGATAGTATTTAGTAATAAAAAGGAGTTCAAAGTGAATGAAACATTTACTTTGATTAGCATAAACCCGGGAATAAAACTCTTGTATTTATACTCATGGTTCTCTTCCAGACTCCTTAATTCTGATTCCAGTGCAGCTTTGCTCTCATCTATTAATAGATAAGTTATTATCTTCCTATTGCAAAGTTCTTTCCTTCTAATACTAAAGTTACTCTTATCTAATAGAAATCTATAATTGCAAGCTTTGATTATAAAAACGAAAGTTTCATTTATATAATTGCAAGTTCTAATTATATAAATGAAACTTGCATTTATAGTTTATGTTTAACCTAAAGAAAGTTTGATATTAGAAGAAAAGAAGTTTGCACCTAATACAAAGAGATTTTTCCATTCATACTTCATATACCAGATTATGCTATTTGACTGTGATATTCTTTATGTATTCATTCGTGATAAAATCATCTATATTTTTCATCTTCATGCCGTTGATAATCACATTATCGAAGATGATATTCTTGACGGAACGTTCTTTATCAAACCCTTTCAATAGAGATGGATTCTCCCCTACTCCATTATAAATGATATTCCGAAAAATAATATCTTCAATTCCCCGGCCGGGTTGCTTATCATACTTTGAATTGAAACGAACATTAATATGAAACAATCTTCCCTCCTGGATATTCTCTACACGGATATCCTCAAATAATACTTTGCGTACCAAGTTTTTATCACCGCAATCCACTGCCATACAGCCCTGATAAAGAAGATCATCTTCATCATGTTCCAGAATATCGACATTACGGACAGTTATATTCTCAAGAATCTCTCCAACCTTATCGTCCGGGTTACCGTGTCCTCCAATGTTGATCGGATGAGCAATATCCGCCCAAAGGATTGAATTCTGTAAAGTCACGTTACGACTTCCTCCGTAATAGTTCCAGCGATGGGCATAGATGGCAATACAATCATCACTGTTCCGCATAAAAACATTGTCTATTAATACGTCACTGCAACACATCAGATCTATGCCATCACTCCATCCTTTACAACTAAAAGACTTTAAATTATTGATGGTCAACCCTGTAGACTCACCACCAAATACTGTATAGTGATCTGGATTTATAACTGTAATACCGTCAATCCATATATTTTTAGAATGGGTAACTTCTATTCCACGGATCGGATGGTCGAGAATACCACGCCCGACAATGCGTACATTTTCAGCTTTGTCAATCAATAATTTAGCTTTTACAACAGCTCCGGGAGCTAAATAAACAGTAGTATTGGAAGGAATCTGTATCTGTGTGTTCGGCAAATCTTTCGGACGATGGACACCCGGTCCGAAATACATTACTTTGTCACTGCTTTCAGTATAAGTTTCTGTTTCCAAAGGATTAGCAAACAAATGAAGATTATGCAAACGATCACCGTTAAACTCAATCGACAGGCATTGAGGTCTAGTGAGTGTAAAAAAGATAGCATTGTGGTTTACCGTATGTTGTATACCTATTGCTAACGGACGGATTTTCACATCCTGAATGGTGCCATTGTTCTTTTTCACCATCACTTCTACGGGACTGCCTATATCAAACTGTACCATTGAAGCAGATTGTACCCGATCCATATCTACTTGGACTTCATATTCGAATACATCTTTCCATTCACCACCTGCTTCACGTACTTTGACTGTATAATCATCATTATGTGGCATACCAGTGTTCAATCCTTCCGGATAGGTTACTAATTGGGCATTCCCGAATGTCGAAAATGCAATAGCTATTGCTAACAAACATTTTCTTTTACCTGATAAAACTCCTACTATATTCATATCACTAAACTATGTTATATTTTAATTATTCTGTTTATTGAAGTTCTTTCTAAAACTATACTTTCTATTCCACCCAGGTTGGCAAACTGGTAACAGAAACTATAGAAAAAATAACCAATGCAAAAAATCTCCTTTATTGTCTATTACGAACAATAAAGGAGATTTACCTAGAACATTCCAGTTTTTTCTGTCTTCTTATTTTTTACTTTTTACATACGGTTCTGCATATTGAGTCGGCAGTGCTCTCGATATGTCTTTGAAACATTTAGTAAAACTAGTATACAATACACCTTCCTATTCTTTATTATAGCTTTATTCGAACGGAACTGCCAAGTACTAGAATATGAATTGAAAACGTCCCTGTACTACACTAAAGTTTGTGCTTTCGATCTCTTTGATATGCGAGCCGGGGATGAAGTAGCTATAATTCAATTTGACAGCAATGTG
The DNA here is from genome assembly GCF_015667765.1 of Bacteroides sp. 1001302B_160321_D4. Taxonomy (NCBI): domain Bacteria; kingdom Pseudomonadati; phylum Bacteroidota; class Bacteroidia; order Bacteroidales; family Bacteroidaceae; genus Bacteroides; species Bacteroides sp. 1001302B_160321_D4. Next base: position 95,002 of record NZ_JADPLO010000013.1, read on the forward strand.
TTTATTGATATAGTAATTCAATCCGAAGGAGAGGTCTTTCTGTGTTCCGCCTTTTATTCCGGCATCATTCAGAGAGAGATAATTGAAACGGGCACATAGTTCGAGTGCTTTTCCTTCCGGTCTTCCGGGACAGGCTACTTCTTCGTCATACAGATAATTCTGTCCCAACAATAGCCAGGAACATTGCAGATAAGCTCCTTGTGCCGTATAGTTCTCAAAACCCTTTTCCCGTTTTACATGGGCGCGGATGTATTCACCCTGAAGAAAGAATTTATGATAGTAAATTAGCAGTTCGGTTCCTATTTTAAATTGGGATGCTGCATGATCTACATCTGCTTGTATTAATGTACGATTATCAATCGTGCTCACGCCCGGAGATTTATAAGTAAACGTATTCCTGTTCTCATCTTCGGGAAGCGTGCCGTCCGGTGTACGATGGATAGCTGCTAATCCTATATGTACCAGTTTCGCTTGCTCATAAAGTGGACGGTAAACCAAACGTCCGTCAATGGCATATCCTTGCGATGCGTTTTTCAGGTTGCTCAAATCATTATCGGTAAAGAATCCGCCACACAGATAGTAATATTGGGTACGATAGGAATAGGCTACTCCCATACGTCGGCTATTTGTCAATGCCAGCACAGCTCCCGGAGATTGGTTGAAGCGAAGATCAAATGTACTACAAATCATATCGAGACTGAATGGCTCATAGAATTGTCCTATCTGAATGGAACTATTCTTATAGGAATAGGTGGCAAAAGCATCTTTGATGGCTACTTTGTTTCCGGCATATCCCATTTCCAGTTTCATTCCCCAGTTCTGATAGGTAGCTTTTACACCGATGCGAAGGTCATTAAATTCCGTGCCGTTGCCAAAGTTATTCGGATTCTTCAGATACACTCCTCCATCCATTAATAGACGCCCGGTGATTTTATATTGTATGCCATCGGGCAGATTCTGTGCCGTTATCCGGGAAGTCGTTAGTATTAGAGATAGAAGGAAGGAGAATTTCAAATATAGTCCTATTATTTTCATCGTCCACCTTTTATCAAATTTGTGAAAAAGTAGTTGGCTCCATACCTTCTCCCGTAAATTTTATCCCGTTGCTCATTTCGGCTTCTTTCGCTTTCTTCAGTTGTTTCTCTTTTTTATAGCGCTGTATCAGGTAAATCATGGAGCAGGTGAAAGCAACCGTACAGATCAGTCCTACGTAACCGGATAATATATTATAAAATTCCAACCAGTTTATGTCTGCATGGGCAAATTCTTTGAACATCAAGACAAGTACAGTTCCCGTATATCCGATAAAATCAATGGTCACAATGAAGAAACCGACATTTCCTTTTATCTTGAAACAAGCGATGAAGCGGTCGAAAAAAATGCTTTGAAAACAGAGGTAGGCAATATACAGACAGAGACTTTGGACAAACAGCCAGGTGATTGCATCCAATTGCAGAGAATCATAATTGAAAGATATAAAACTCATGGTGGCTGTCCCAAGTACGACCAATCCCAGCAGGGCAACCAAAACTTTTATGTTACTTTTCACAAAGGCCATCGCTCCGAATAACGCCAGAATTATTAATGTAACGACTGTATCTACCTGCGCAAACATCCATGAGGACTGTCCGTTCATATCAATAATCTTCACCAGGAAATCTTCCTTAATATCTCTAAGCACTACCAACATTAGGTTAGCTACAAACAATAATACAAGAAATGGCATAAAGTCGATGAACAGTTCTTTCCGTTGCTTGCCATTCAGAGTTACACGACTACTTTTTTGTTCTATATCTTGTGCCGTAGGTTGTGGCAAACGGGTTAAGCTATATCCCAAAAGAGCCAATAAAGGAAGTGCAAAAGCACCGATAAGTGCCGGCATCCAAAATTCGCTGACGTTCAATGTATTCATAACGAACAATCCGATGGATTTTGCCGTTCCCGAACTGATAACAATACTGATTCCTAAAAGACTGGCCAAAATATCCGTAGTGCGGCGACCTTCGATAAAACTGAAAATAACTCCCCACATACAGCCCAATGACAATCCATTGAAGAACATGGCAAACATATTATAAGGAGTGGGAAGTGCTCCGAACGCAACCAATGACAATTCCGCTACGGCAATGGAAACGAGTATAAACTTCAGGCGATTCTCTCTCTTCAATTCGGAAATCAACTTGATACCTATAAACTTGGCTATCAGATAACCTGCTATCTGAATGATAGTAACCAGTACTTTATAATCAAAACCGAATGCTTCTATCCCGTCAAAAGTAGCAGCTGTGAAAGGTTTACGCAATGCATAAACCAGTGAGTAAGAAAGAAGGGCTGCTCCACCTGCCCATAGAATAAAGAGGAAATCGGCTAATCTTCTGTTTGAACTTTGTTTCGATATTGCTTCAGTAATCGTTTTCATACGTTTTCGTTTTAATTTCTGGAGCAAAAGTAGAGGAGAATAGCAAGGGAGAAAATGAATTCTAAAGATTCATTTTATTCATTATCAGGTAGAAATGGAAGTAATATTAATGTAACGTTTATGTAACCGTAATTTCTTGGAAATGGAATACAAAAAGGGTTGCACAATCACTAATCCGGTATTGCGCAACCCTTTTTATTCGATTTCTTATTTTTCTTCTTATTGGAAAGTAGGCATCTTGAATCTGTACAATAATCCACCTACCATGGAAGCTACGCGGTCAGGTCTTCCCTGTTCGGAGCCATCGTATGTATCGGTACGGATACCGACTTTAGGTTCGGCATACAGATACAAAGAAGAAGCCACTTTCAGCTTTACCTGCACACCGGCATCCAGTCCCGGCACTGCTCGGAACTTACCGTAACGGCGTACCAGTCCGGCCGTAACTCCCACAAAAGGAACAACATCTATCACATGGTCGGGGCTGTATCCTTTTGCCAATGTGGCCAGACTCATCATATAATCCATACCCAAACCGGCATAATGAAGATTCATCTTCGACGACGTTTTGGCCTTGTACATAATTGTTCCATTTACCCGCCATGCAGATAACGGAGTGTACCATTTACCTATGCTTCCTTTTGCTTCTACACCTGCATTCTTCACCAAATCTTTGTTGGCTACGAGCAAGCTACCCAATCCAAGTGCACCGGAGATGAAGTAACGCTTGTCATCCTGACCAAACACGCTGCGATTGGCTGCTTTTGAATAAGGAACAAAGCGATAGTGGAAACCTGCATTGACTCCTACCATTACGTCTTTCTGCATAAAGCCCAGATTACCTTCAATGAATTTATCTCCATACAAGCGAATCTGCGGTTCAATGTACAAACCGAGAAAATCATTCACATGCCATAATCCCTGTATGCCTGCATTAATACCCAGTTGGAACTTATGGTCTGATTTGGAAGTATAAGCAAGGTTGACACCTACCGAACCTATTAAATCAAAGATACGATCGGAATTATATCCACTCATGGTAGACGTTATGTTCCACAAGTAATCAAGACCACCACTGACGCTGGCATGTCTAAGTTTGCCCGCTTTAACACTTCCCGGAACTACATAGTTCGTAAAGAATCCACCCGTACCCACCAGGCGCAAACCGGAATAAGGGCTCAACCACTTACCGATAGAGACAGAAGCCTGCGGACCTAAAGAACCAAGGTTTTCAAGATTCGTCTTATTCAGGAACATTTGCACACCGATTCCCGAAGTCATAAACAGATTGTCTGCGATGTGATTGCTTGAGAATCCGTTCTTCGGACGTGCCGCACGGTCAATCGTATGATAAGTCAAACCAAAATTCAACTCTCCGAGCTGATCCGTATTGCCACCTACTCCGCGACCTCCTGCATATCTCTTATTATACACATTGAGGCGAGGTTCTATAAATAAATCCACAGAACGGTTGATACGGAAACTTCCTTGCACACCGACTCCTATTCCCGGAGCATACTTGGCGGTTTTATCCACTCCTTTCGTACCTGCCAGGTTAACTCCGGCAATACCGATCAGACTAAATATTCTGTCTTCATCATATCCCCAAAGAACATTATTGATATTCAACAGATAGTCCGCATGCAGATCGACATGTTTAAAGTAGCCGCTTGCACTGCCCGAAGGGGTGTCTGAAAGTCCAACCGTCCCGGACAAACGCAGACCGGAAGAAGGACTGAACCATTTACCGATTCCGGCAGAGAACTGGGGACCTAATCCTTTAATCGTATTCTTGATTCCCGGAACTTTCAGTGTACTGATACCACCGGATAAAGAGATAAACATATGATTCAGGAAGGAACTTTTATCGAAATCATCGAAATGAATCTTAGTTCCCATCGGAGCAGCAGGCATATAGGTCAGACCTACCAGAACCGAACCAGCCATTTTATAGTTTCTCCAACTTTCCGTATACGCAAAACCGTCATTATACCATCCGATCCGCGGTTCTACAAACAAATCCAATGTAGAAGAAAGACGTACATTTCCCTGTAAACCGAGATGAGCGCCGTAATAAAGCTGACCGCCGCCTTTCAAATCCGGATACTTTTCGGAACGATCGCTATTGTCGCCCACCTTAGAATAACCGGCTTCTATACCTGCAATCCCTACTAACTCAAAACAACGGTTTGCATTGTATCCGTATGCCAGGGAGGACATATTCAACAGATAGTCCAGGCTGCCGCCACCCATTTTTATTTTAGAATCGTAGATACTCGACGGCAGATAACCTAAATTCACCCCTATCCGAAGTCCATGAACCGGAGTAATCCACTTTCCCATAAAGAGATGGGCGGTCATTCCCATTCCATCCTGACTATCTCCACTTGTTAACAAGCTGTATGGCCCTATTCCGGCAGAGAAAAAGAGATGTTCATTGAATTTATTGCTCTCGAACTTTTCATTTGCAGGCCGTTTCTGTAACATATATTGCAATGCACCATAATCCTGTGCCTGTAAGGTAACAGCAAGCATCAGGAAGATTGCCACTGCTACATATTTATTGTTGATTCTGAAGATATTCATCGTTTACTCTTGTTGTATATATCATTATTTAATTTTCTGCTCTTCCGGCAGCAAGTCAATAATATCACCGTCCACCTTCGCTACTTCCAATAAGGAAGGATCAAGTTCAAGGGCCTTCTCAATGCTCATAATCGCATCACCTATTTTCTCCAGGCGGTTGGCGGCAATCGCTTTTATATAATATTCGCGGGCGGTCTCTACATCTATGGTAGAAATCTTATCCCATGCTTCCTGATTCTTCTTCATTGCCAGCAGCATCACCACCTCATTGAAAGGGCTGGTAGCCGCCACCTTTTCGAAAGCATCATTATAATAACCGGCCAATGCCTGAACGATGGCCTGCAAATCTTCAGAAACCGCTTCTTCGGGAACCAATGTCAAGACTGAATCCGCTTTTGTATATTTCCCTTCGTGTAGCAAGGCAATAGCCTGATTAGACAATAACTCCGCCGGTGCCGATTTACTGACAAACGGTTCGAGAATACGTGAATCCGGAGTATCTTTCTGTATCGTTGCCACTGCCAGTTCATTGGCTGCATACGTAAAGTTATCATAAAGTTCAAGAGCTTCCCTACAATACTTTTCCCTTTCGTCGGGAGTTTTTGCTGTCGTAATCATACGGTAATATTCGAAACGGGTCAGTTCCTTCGGATTCTTTCTGTAAAGTTCTCTAATCTCGTCGTCCGTCAAAGAACGGAAGATTGAATAACCATAGGTATATTGCACCTTTCTCAATTTAGGCAAATAAGTAGCCGCAAGTTCCTTGTAGAAAGGTTTCGATTTCAAGACCCCATTCAACCGGTAAGGAGTAGCTGTATATTGTTTGATTAAGTCCTCTACTTCTTTAGCCAGTTCCGGCTTGGAGTTTTTTTTCAGCAATTCAGCTACCTCCTTCCAGGAGGCAACCGATGCATCCGATTTCACCTCCAACAGTTTACGTGTTTCCGGGTCCAGTTGTGCCAGTATACGTTCCAGGGCCTTATCCGTACGCAATTTTGCCAGACGAAGATTCGTCGCGTAAGAACCGTCCGGCGAAGCCACCCCCGTAATATGAAAACTCTTCAAAGAGGCATCCGGGTTCGTCTCAATACCACGCAATTCCTGATTCAACCGGTTCAGTTCCACCTGATTTTGTGGATTCTTATCATCCAGGTCGGCTTTACCTACCAGGAAGGTTAAGTTTACCTCACCTTTCGTATCCCGCAACTGCATCACGGGTTTCGGAAGGTATTTCTCGTCCGTCAGGCTGAAAGCGGAGAATTTATACTCCAAGAAGCGAAGCGGGTTGACCGTTCCGCGTGCAATGGAGAAAGAGTCACGATAAATGATATTCCGGTAATTTTCCATCGCCAGATGCACATCTGCACGGTAGTCATGTTGCAGATATTCTATATAGATAGAATCATGGTAAGCAATAATATCCCCCTTGCGTGAAGAAGTAGTTTTCACACGGATGTAATCGTGCAAAGGATCTTTATCCATATCATAATCGTACATTCGATTTTGCGTTGTATTATAAGTATCCCCGTCGAATACAACAGGACGCATCAACAGACGCTTTTTCAGTGTCACATCATAAATGGAAGGCTGCAATACCAAGCGACGATGTGAGTTAAACATCTCCTTAGGCACCGGGACACGAGTTTTCAGATGGAAATAATTACCTTTGATTTCGATGTCCGTAGGTTCCGGAATCACTTTGTCCTTCACTTTGGAAGTAATTGTAACTTCGTCCAGTTCGATGACGGCATCTTTCAATACTACATTCAGAATCTGCTTTCCTGCCACCTTCACTGTTTTGTCTTCATAACCGACACATGTAAACTTCAACGAGCCGTTTTTCTCAACCAAGACACTGTAACGGCCATCCTCGTCGGACATTTCTATACGTTCGTCATTGACCGGATTCAACACATTTACATTCGGAACACTTTTTCCCTGCGGGTTTGTGATATGCCCCTGCACGCGGATCCGTTGGGCGGATACATTCATACCGACGAACATCATCGCCACGAGAAGTATACCTGTTAATCTATCACGTTTCAAATTGATTTTCATTCTCTTTTCTGACTAGCTAATGTTCGTTATCGAATAATATAAACAAAGGATACCCCCAGTTTGACAGGTGCAATGGTGGTCTTACTATCGTTGACCGCACCCGGTTTCGGAGTACCCTTATCATACTTAAACTGACGGTAGCGCAACACACCCACTCCGGCAGTTGCTTCGATGTTCCAATGATCGCCCAGCACCCATGCGTATCCATAGGTCAAACCGGCGGCGTATGCATCGCCTTTGTGATGCACATCTTTTACCATCATATCAAAATTATTCACGAAAGCGGTGATTCCAAGAAAATGACTCACCATCGGACGATTTAGCCAGTAACGAACTTCAGGCTGAAAATGCGTGAAAGTCGTTTTAAAGTTGTCTGTACTGATTGGGTTCGCAGCAATCCCCATGTTCAAGGAGACATGACTACCCAATACAAATTCTGCTTCTACATTCGGACTGGCGGTCAGCCAACCCAATGCATTTGTCTTTACAGCCACCCGTTGTGCGTGCACATGTACACCACAACATAATAACAGAAATGATAACGCAGCTATTACCCTGCGACCATTTCTCATCACATATACCATCATTTATTTCCCACTAAATATTTCCCACTAAATATTTCCCACTAAATATTTACCCACAAAAAAAGGGCTTACTGTCCATTTTATATACTACTTGGACAGAAAGCCACAAAATTAGAAAAAATATAGTATTAAAAACGTTTAAACACGCTTTTTTTGTTTTTTATTGCAACAATTTCCATCTTAGGCCATAATATACCATACTACGGATAAGATATACAATTTTTCTTTATTACCAATGAAACATCAGATACGCAACAACATAGGCTCCGACGAAGCATCGGATTTTATCTTCTTATCGCCGATAACAACCGTACAGGGAGCAGAAGAAATAATATACCATTTCCCTTCTTTCTTTTCGAGCAATACATTAGCGGCATTGTCGGTCTGAATCATTACCCCGGGTGCAACCAATTGGGTCCCATTCCCTAAAAACAACGTCCGGTTTCCTGCATATTCATTGCTGATAACAGCATAATCCGCTTTCACTTTCATTCCTTGATAAATAGCGGTTTGTGCAGCATCAGATAGAGAGAAGATATGATCTATACGTCCGTTTTTGCTTTTCACACAGATACCGGCAAAGTCTTCCAAACCTGCTCCTTCTGCATCAAAGTAAGAGACGGACTGAATAGCAGACGGTTCCTTTTTCGTACTCGGTTCATATATCGAGACAAAAGGACGATTCCAAGCTTCTCCATGCTGACGGGCAACAAATGTCAGCGTCGGCTGCTCCTTTATATTATAGGGCATATTCGGTGTACGGCTTAGCCCTTCGGTCATTGGCGCCAAAGCCGTAAAGACTTCACGATCCGGTTCGCCTTTCATCCAAAGATTCATGTATATATCATCGCCGTCCTTATCTTTCATATCTATGGTGAAAGTTGCCTTGACATCCTTATTGGTTGCAGCCACTTTCTTATCATATAAATAGGAATAAGCGTAAAGATGTGCGCCTGCAAAGGCGAGTTCTTCCGTAGACTGGAGATTCAGGTCGCTGCCATCTGCTGCCGTCAATGTCAAAGTCTGTCCAAGGTTGTGATAGAAGTAATCGTGCATCTTATCGCCTCCTTTCTCTTTCCGGCTGCGGAATACATCGACATAATACCCCGTCTCCGCCCCGGTAGTGACAATACTCATCATACGGGTCTGATCCGCCCTGCTTTCCGGTTCACGAAAATAAAGGTTACTGTAAGTAACGGACGTAAATGCTTTGCCCGGTTCCGCTGATGCCGGGAAACAGGAAAGCAAATCAAAAGAATGATTACTTTTCATCACCGGATAGCTCGATATTCCATCCACACAAACTGTATTATGACTGGGGAATTGAGAATAATATTCCGCATAATCCAGTCCGCTATACAGGAAAAGCCCGATACCTGCATCCGGCCCCAGTACGTATCCTTTTCCATAAAGTTCCATCGAAATGCCGTTAGCGTGCATGTGGTTCCCTTCACTGCCATTCAACGAAATCATCAAACTGTTGCGCGGATGCATACCGTTGCGCTGTACCAGCCATGACACATTGGGAGCATAAAACAAAGGAGAAACATAATCTTCTATCTTTCCCGGCTGCACTTTGGGATTTAGCGCCAGCGGTTTATCTTCAAAGAAAGAATTGACAGATACACGCACATTCTTCTTTTCTGTTTTATCATTTCCCAAATCCGGGTTCAGGCATTTCAATAAAGCCGTGAAATAGTTTTCCTGTTCTTTCTTCCCGTTCGCCTGTGCATTCTGTATCATACGGATAAAGAAGTTCGTACTCAAATATCCCGGATGCGTATCTCCAAAGCCACAAATCATACGGTTGGGAAACAGATATTGGGGAGTGGTTGCTACCGCTTTCGACAATACAGGCATTGCTTTCACCAAATCATATTGCAGATTCGTATCAAACTGATTCACAAAATTGGCATAATCATTGATTACCACACTGCTATATCCCGGACATTCTGCCCAAATTCCCGTATTTATATCGAAACCATAATCTGCCAATTGCGTCAGACTCCATTGGCGGATGCTGGAACGGTTCATCACATAGTCGATATAATATTCACGTCCTTTTCCGTCGGCATATTCTTTATTGTCTTCCAATACCAATCCGACATTCATAATAAACCGTGCCTGTAGCAAATTCCAGTTGTTATGAGGTACACCGTTCGCTATGATATTATCCGCCCATTTCTTAAAAGCTCCGGCGTAGATTTCCATTTTATCCGGGTAATTGGCCTTTAGATAATTATATAGAAAATCGTATAAAGGGACAGCGATATGGAGTGCGTCTTCATGGATGACTTCGAAAGAAGTCAATCCTACCAATGTTTGCTGATGGCCGTGATTCAGGTCGATGGGCACGTTTCTATAATAAATACCTGTCATATATGTATCAAAGACCCCCGCGGCAAGTTTAGCGAATTTCTCTTCATCCGTCATCCAATAAAGGAAAGCGGCATCACGGGCAATTCCCAGGATTTCGCAGTTCAGGCTTTCAATATTCCGGCCTGTTTTGGATGGGTGTACACTCTCCATAGGACGGTCGGGAAGTGCATTATTGCAGAAAGTGACATTCCCATCCTCATCATCATAAGGAACGACATCCGCCAATTTGGGACGGCCGTGGGTAGCAGCTGTGCCACGGGTTCCTGTGTAACGCACAGTGGGATAAGGAGCTTTTTCACCACCTGCATGGTCGAACGTTTCACCTTTCACATATACTTCCGTGGCATGAGACTTCCAGTACATTGCCAAACGAGACAGCAACCACGCCGGTTGAGCATCCGTCAGGTTCGTATATACTTCCGTCCGTTCCTTCAATTTATTGAAAACATCTTTCGCCCATTCTTCTTTTTTAATCAGCTTCCATGTTTCCTGCTTTCCCGCCGGAGTAGTCAGTACCCGCGGATGTGTCTGCGGCATCTTTTCCGGCAAAGGAATCTCTTGTCCGGATGCGCTGTTCAGAAAGGATAGAAAACATAGTCCAAGTAAAATTCGTCTCATACTTCAATTTTCTTTTTTTAGGTTTGATACCTATTAAATACGAAGATAGAGATTTATTTACCTAAATCCTCCGTCAAAGAACAATTTTATTTGTACGAGACTACGCTGTTATTTCAAACAAAGAATTATATTTGCAAAAAACCGACTAACAATTCTGATACTTATGAAAATTTTATCTATCCATGATTTGGCAACAATCAGGAAGAGAGCAGAGCACAATCTTTCATTGCGCGAAGAAAGTAATGAAAAGGTGACTGAAAAGTGTTACGGACTGGCATCCGGTGCGCAACATCTTCAGATTCTGATCTGCGGTGGTACAGGCTGTAAGGCATCTTCCAGCCAGGGTATTACAGACAATCTTCTAAAAGCCATCCAAAAGAACGAAATCACCGACAAAGTAGAAGTCATCACCGTAGGCTGTTTCGGCTTCTGTGAAAAAGGTCCTATCGTGAAAATTATCCCCGATAATACCTTTTACACCCAAGTCACTCCCGAAGATGCGGAAGAAATCATCAACGAGCATATCATCGGAGGACGAAGAATCGAACGGTTGCTGTATGTAGATCCCAAAACGGAACATACCGTCAGCGACTCCAAGCACATGGATTTCTACCGGAAACAACTCCGCATCGCATTGCGTAACTGTGGTTTTATCGATCCCGAAAATATTGAAGAGTATATCGCCCGTGAAGGATACTTTGCATTGGCCGATTGCCTGCTTAACAAAAAGCCGACGGACGTTATTGATATTATCAAACGTTCGGGACTTCGCGGACGTGGTGGTGGCGGTTTCCCGACGGGACTGAAATGGGAATTTGCCAACAAGCAACAGTCAGATGTCAAATACGTGGTTTGTAACGCCGACGAAGGAGATCCCGGTGCATTCATGGACCGTTCCATTATGGAGGGCGACCCACATTCGATTGTAGAAGCGATGTGTGTCTGCGGTTATTCCATCGGGTCCACCAAAGGATTAGTATATATCCGTGCCGAATATCCGTTAGCTATCAACCGACTGAAAACAGCTATCAATCAGGCGCGCGAATACGGATTACTGGGAGATCATATCTTAGGAACAGATTTCAGTTTCGACATAGAAATACGATACGGAGCCGGAGCTTTTGTCTGCGGAGAAGAAACTGCCCTTATTCATTCGATGGAAGGAAAACGGGGAGAGCCGACTCTGAAACCTCCCTTCCCTGCCGAATCCGGTTATCTGGGAAAACCAACCAATGTAAATAATGTGGAAACGCTTGCCAATATTCCCATTATTCTAACCAAAGGAGCCGACTGGTTTGCAACGATTGGCACAGAACGTTCCAAAGGAACCAAAGTGTTTGCTCTTGCCGGAAAGATTAATAATGTCGGACTGATCGAAGTGCCGATGGGAACTACTCTTCGGGAAGTAATCTACGAAATCGGAGGAGGCATCAAAGGCGGAAAGAAGTTCAAAGCTGTACAAACAGGAGGACCGTCAGGCGGCTGTCTGACAGAAAAACATCTGGACACTCCCATTGACTTTGACAACCTTCTCTCGGCCGGTTCCATGATGGGTTCAGGAGGGATGATTGTCATGGATGAGGACGACTGCATGGTATCCGTAGCCCGCTTTTATCTGGATTTTACAGTGGAAGAGTCCTGCGGGAAATGCACACCTTGCCGCATTGGAAACAAACGTCTGTTGGAACTACTGAACAAGATTACAGAAGGAAAAGGCACAGAAAAAGACCTGGACACACTTGCCACTTTGGGACAAGTCATCAAAGATACGGCCCTCTGCGGACTGGGACAAACCTCTCCGAATCCCGTTTTATCCACATTGGATAACTTCTACGATGAATATATGGAACACGTACGGGATAAGACTTGTCGTTCCAAGCAATGTAAATCACTATTAACATATACCATCAGTCCGGAACGTTGCATTGGTTGTCATCTATGCGCCAAAAACTGTCCGGCGGATGCTATCAGCGGGCTGGTGCGCAAGCCACATGTCATTGCTCCTGATAAATGTATCAAGTGCGGCATGTGCATGGCACGCTGCAAATTCAACGCTATTCTTGTCTGCTAAAATCTTATTTACTATGGAAGAAAAACAAATTACTCTCCAGATAGACGGTCATTTCATCACTGTGCCCGAGGGAAGCACTATTCTTGAAGCCGCTATCAAAATCGGTATCAATATACCTACGCTGTGTCATATCGACCTGAAAGGAACCTGTATAAAAAATAATCCGGCTTCCTGCCGTATTTGTGTGGTTGAAGTGATGGGACGGCGCAACCTGGCTCCTGCCTGCGCTACCCGTTGCACGGAGGGCATGGTAGTAAAAACCAGTACCCTGCGCGTAATGAACGCTCGCAAAGTGGTGGCTGAACTGATCCTTTCGGATCACCCCAATGACTGCCTCACTTGCCCTAAATGCGGCAACTGCGAGCTCCAAACGTTAGCACTGCGTTTCAACATTCGCGAAATGCCTTTCAATGGCGGTGAGCTGTCCCCCCGCAAACGGGAAATTACCGCTTCTATCGTCCGTAATATGGATAAATGCATTTTCTGTCGCCGTTGTGAAAGTGTTTGCAATGATGTACAGACGGTCGGAGCATTGGGTGCCATCCGTCGCGGATTCAATACAACCATCGCTCCTGCCTTTGACCGAATGATGACGGAAAGTGAATGTACTTACTGCGGTCAGTGCGTGGCTGTCTGTCCCGTAGGCGCATTAACAGAACGTGACTACACCAACCGTCTGCTCGACGATCTGGCTAATCCGGACAAAGTAGTGATTGTGCAGACCGCACCTGCCGTACGGGCGGCCCTAGGTGAAGAATTCGGATTTCCTCCCGGCACTCTGGTAACCGGAAAAATGGTGTATGCACTTCGCGAACTGGGATTCGACTATGTATTCGATACTGATTTTGCAGCCGACCTTACCATTATGGAAGAGGGTTCTGAAATTCTGAACCGCCTGACACGTTATCTCAACGGAGATAAATCCGTACGATTACCTATCCTGACTTCCTGCTGTCCGGCATGGGTCAACTTCTTCGAACATCATTTCCCGGACATGCTGGACATTCCGTCCACCGCCCGCTCCCCACAACAGATGTTCGGTTCCATTGCCAAATCCTATTGGGCGGAGAAAATGGGCATACCCAGAGAAAAACTGGTTGTCGTATCTATCATGCCTTGTCTGGCTAAAAAGTACGAATGTGCACGTGATGAATTCAAAGTGAACGGTATCCCCGATGTGGATTATTCTATCTCTACCCGTGAACTGGCACGACTAATTAAACGTGCCAATATCGGGTTCCCTCTCGTACTGGACAGCCCATTCGACAACCCGATGGGTGAATCGACAGGTGCCGGTGTCATTTTCGGAACAACAGGTGGTGTAATGGAAGCCGCCCTCCGTTCTGTCTATGAAATCTATACCGGAGAACCTTTGAAAAATGTAAATTTCGAACAGGTACGCGGACTAAATGGCGTCCGTCGTGCTACCATTAACCTAAACGGATTTGAATTAAAAGTAGGCATTGCACACGGACTAGGCAACGCTCGTCATCTACTGGAAGATATACGGAACGGGCACAACGAATATCATGTAATCGAAATTATGGCTTGCCCCGGAGGCTGTATCGGTGGCGGCGGGCAGCCTTTGCATCACGGCAACTCGGAAATACTCTATGCACGCGCCAACGCACTTTACCGTGAAGACGCCAACAAACCTTTGCGCAAATCGCACGAGAATCCGTATATCAAGACATTATACGAGGATTATCTCGGCAAACCGCTAGGTGAGAAATCGGAAACTCTCCTGCATACGCATTATTTCAACAAAGCGATTGATTAACTTTTAAATGAAGAGTATTATGTCAGATATCAAACTAGCCTGTGACATGGCAGAGCAAATCAAAACGATCTGCGACAAGCATGGAAACAAACCGGGCGAACTTATCAATATTTTGCATGAGGCACAGCATTTGCAAGGGTATCTACCCGAGGAAACGCAACGGATTATCGCTTCCAAACTTGGAATTCCCGTATCGAAAGTGTATGGTGTCGTCACTTTCTATACTTTCTTTACCATGACTCCCAAAGGAAAACATCCCATCTCTGTTTGCATGGGTACAGCTTGTTATGTACGTGGTTCAGAAAAACTGCTGGAAGAGTTCAAACGTGTATTAGGTATCGAAGTCGGTGACACTACCCCGGACGGAAAGTTCTCATTAGACTGTCTGCGTTGTGTAGGCGCCTGCGGACTGGCTCCGGTAGTGATGATCGGCGAGAAGGTATATGGTCGATTACAACCGGTAGATGTAAAGAAGATTATTGAAGAATTGGAATAACCGAATTCCCGAAAACAATATAAAACAAACGGCTGCCTTGATAAGTCAAAACAGCCGTTCATTAATATTAAAATGTAAAAAATGATGCGGAGAGAACGAGATTCGAACTCGTGATACCCTTTAGGGGTATACACGCTTTCCAGGCGTGCCTCTTCAACCACTCGAGCACCTCTCCTTACAATTACCAACTAGAGAAAAAACTCTCCATAAAAACAGAAAGCAGCAAAAAGCTGCTTTCTAGCGGAGAGACAGGTTCTATCACCTATCATTTCAAACAATATCATAAACTCGTAATATCTTGTTAATTACCAAGTTATTACAAAGTAAACAGAAAATAAAATATCTCTTAATATCTTTGCAT
>NZ_JADPLO010000140.1:0-2747 GCF_015667765.1 Bacteroides sp. 1001302B_160321_D4
GTAACCATTCTATTTTCCGCCTTGACATAAGTTGTTAGCCGCCATATCTTTGCGCCGTAACCTTTAACAAGAATGATTATGGCAAAAGAAAAAGTAAACTATCAGGAGGTATATGACCTCTACCAGTTATGCAGCGAGACCAAAGATCTTCGAGAGTTCTGTGCTGATTATGGTGTAAATTACGACAAGTTCATGAACTGGCAGCGTCACCAGTTGTGGAGTGAGAAGTTAGGCAAGACAGTCCAGGTTGAGCAGCCCAAGGTTGCCAAAGTCCAGATAACCGGGAAACCATGCAATAGTCCAACTGTGAAGTTGGACGTGAAACATCCTGAAGGTGAACCACCAATAAAATGGATCAAGTTACAGCTGGCGTCTGGCGCAACACTGTTCCTGAGAAACACCACCGTTCTTGATTTGAGCCTGTTGCTTAATAAAATGATAGGATGATATGCTTGGACTGAGTGCTAACCTTAACTATTACCTGTTTAACGGTAATGTTGATTTGCGGAAAGGCATTTTCCGTCTGTGTGAGAGTATAAGGGAAGAAATGTCCCTTGACCCGAGCGATGCGTCCAATGTATATATGTTCATGTCCCGGAACCGAAAGGTTGTGAAGATACTTCATTACGAACGCGGTTTTTATGTGCTTTACGAAAAACGTCCTGTTATGGGCAAATTCAAGAAACCTGTATTTGATGAAGTCTCCAGGTGCTACCGGATACAGTGGTCGGACATGGCTTATCTTACGGAAAGCATTGTAGTTGACAAGATGTACGTTAGTCCGAAAGGCTAATATTAACATACTGATTATCAACAGGATAGTATAAAAAATAAACGGTAAAAAGTTTGCGTAAGTGCCTGATTTTTCGTACCTTTATATCATGATTGATGAAAGAGCATACGAGTTACTTTGCTGCCAGCTGGGTCTGGCGAATGAGGAAAAGGCAGGTCTTCGCAAACAGAATAAAGAATTGATTGCGAGGCTTGAGTCTATTGAAGAATCCAACAGGGAGAACTCTAAAAATCTGATAGATACCATCAATGATCTCAAAGATACCATCGAAAAGCAGTCAACCACGGTTGAACATTACAGGAAAGAAATGGAACTTATGAGAAAGCAGCTTGAAGCAAAGGATGAGGTGAACAGGATGCTGGCAAACGAGATCTCCAATCTCAGACTTCAGCTTGAGGACAGCAGGAAACACCGTTTCGGCCGTACTTCCGAGCAAAGAAGGCTGTTGAACAACCGTAATCTCGACAAGTCCGCTCTGGAACAATCCGAGTATGACGGTTCTGACAGGAAGGATGATAATAATAAGACCGATGATAACGAAACCGGCAGCAATACCTCTTCCGGCAACATACCTGCCCAGAACAGCAAACCTTCAAGGAGAAAGGAAACCGCACCACGTGCCGGGAAAACAAAATTGAAAGTTGACAAGGTGGTAGTACATGAAGTGGACGAGTATTACACGCTTCCAGAAGGGGGACGGTTTATGAACCGCAACGGTATGCCTGATGTGTGGGAATACAGGGTCATAGAACATGTAAGGGCTTATAACGTGGAGCATGTTTACAAGGTGGCAAGGGTAAAGCTTGCGGACGGCACTTTCACAAGCACCATGGAACATCCGCTGAAAAACCTTGGAGGTATCTTCTCTCCTGAACTGCTTGCCCGTCTGCTTTGTCTGAAATATGACTTCAGCATGCCTGAGAACAGACAGATAAGACTGCTTGCAAGAGAGGGTATCCACATAAGCAATACCACGCTGAACAGCTATATCCATAACGGAATCGCCAAACTAAGGGAGTTCATGGAAGATGTCTTCAAGGAGTTTGTACAGAGAGCTAATTACCTTATGGTTGATGAGACTACTGAGCTTGTTGGAGTGGAAACAAAGGAAGGTAAGGCTTACAGGAGAAAGTACTTATGGGCTTTCTTTGCCAAGCATATTAAGATGGTCTATTATCACTATAATAACGGCAGCAGGTCGTCCGATGCGGCAAAATCATTCCTGGAATATTTTATGGGAACCATATCCACTGACGGATATACGGTTTACAGGATGTTTGACGGAGACGACTCAAAGGTGCTTCATATAGGATGCTGGACGCATTGTAGAAGGTTGTGGGTTGATGCCCTGCCTTCAGACAGAACAGCGATGGACATAATAGATCCTATCGGTGAGATGTTCAGAAATGAAGACCTGTTCCGTATGATGAAACTCAGCGGTGAGCAGATTAAGGAAAGAAGGCTTAAGCTAACAGGACCGATTCTTGAACGTATCCATCATAAGGTGGTCATTATGATGCAGGATGCGAAGATTATGGCTAACGAACTGATGAGAAAGGCCGTGAACTATACGATAAACCAGTGGAAATCCTTGAGAAATATCCTCAAGGACGGTTCAGCAGAAATCTCGAACAACCTCTGTGAGCAAAGGATGAAACCTGTAAAGCTGCTGCTCAAGAACTGTATGAACGTTGGCAGTGAGGATGCGGCAGAAAACTCTGCATTCACCTTCTCTCTGATAGAAAGCTGTAAGTTGAACGGCATAGACCCTCAGAATTACCTGAAACACTTGTTTGAATGTATTCTTCATGGTAAGGACTGCGACAAGAAGGCTCTTCTGCCATGTTTCTATAAACCGGAATGTTAAAACAAAAATATTTTCTTACGGGCATTTTTATTTTATCGGCTGAAAGACAGCCGATAAAATTGGCGTGGCGGAAAATAGTATGGTTAC
>NZ_JADPLO010000141.1:0-2519 GCF_015667765.1 Bacteroides sp. 1001302B_160321_D4
GGTGCGCCAGTCAAGGCTATATCTTAATCGTCCCTTTGGCAAGGATTAGGCAAGTGTTCTTTGAAAACGACCTATCATCACCGACTTATCTGTCCAACGAAAGGCGGCAGGGAGTGTAGCACGTCGGGAGAACTATAAGTCAGTTAGTTACCAAACTGCGACTGAATAGCGATGATAAGACAAGTATGAGGATAAAACCCGAATTGGTTGAATGATAATCTGAGCGGTCTTTGTAGCAGGCTGTGACGTAAGGTAACTATGGGAACTACCGTTGTATGGATAGTTCTGAACCGTCATCACTGCAATACTCTTTTTGCAGTCGTAGAGTAGAAAGAGCAAGAACTTGTTGCAGCGCAACCGTAATCTACGGTAAAAGGTGGAAGTCATATCCGACAACTTGTCGTGCCAACAGTTAAGATACAGTAAACTGGGATTACCTAAATCGGAGCCTGCAAAGGCTATGGGAAACAGTTCCCGAAATTCCGACATGGTAACGGAGTCCCCGCAGTAGTCCGAGCAAGTTAATGGCTTGTACATGGCGAAGGGGGACAGCAGAGATTTTTAATACGATTAATGAATGATGTGAGAGACATTATGAGAAATTCGGCAAAAGTATTAAACAGTTTGAATCGACACAGCAAGGACTTGAATTACAAGTACGAGCGTCTGTACCGTATTCTTTTCAATACGGAGATGTACGCCGTTGCCTACCAGCGGATTGCCCCCAAACAAGGCAATATGACGGAGGGGACGGACGGCAAGACCATTGACGGGATGAGCATTAAGCGCATTGAGGACTTGATAGCGTCATTGAAAGATGAAAGCTACCAACCTAAACCGTCAAGGAGAACGTATATACCCAAGAAAAACGGGAAAATGCGCCCTCTTGGTATTCCTGCCACAGAGGATAAGTTATTGCAGGAGGTGGTCAAAATGGTTTTGGAAGCCATATATGAGGATAGTTTTGAGGACACCTCGCATGGCTTCCGCCCCAAACGGAGCTGCCACACCGCCCTTAAACAGATTGAAAAATCTTTTTGTGGGGTGAAATGGTATATTGAGGGCGATATAAAAGGATTCTTTGACAACATCAATCACGATGTGATGATAGGAATCCTCAAAGAGCGCATCAACGATGCCCGTTTCATTCGGCTTATCTGCAAATTCCTGAATGCAGGGTACATTGAAGATTGGAAATTCTTTCACACGTACAACGGGACACCGCAAGGTGGCATTGTCAGTCCTATACTTGCCAACATCTATCTTGATAAATTGGACAAGTATATGGCAGAGTATGCAGCAAAATTTGACAGGAATGCCCGTAAAGAAGTGAACCCACAGTACAGACACTACCAACGTAAGAAAGAACGAGCTAAAAAGGCGTTGAAATCAGCAGTAAGCCTTGAACAAAGGAAACTGCTGGTTGGGCAGTTGCGGAAATATGATAATCTTATGTTACAGACCCCTGCTAAGAATGACATGGACTGCAATTATAAGAGATTAAAATACGTGAGATATGCGGATGATTTTCTGTGTGGCGTTATAGGCAGTAAAGAAGATGCAATGACAATCAAGTCGGATATAAAGAAATTTATATCAGAAAAGCTGAATTTGGAATTGTCTGATGAAAAGACCCTTATAACCCATTCTGGAACACCAGCAAAATTTCTCGGATTTGACATCAGAAACCGCGTATGCACAGAAACCAAAAGGGATTCCCTCGGTCGTAAAAGAAGAAGTCGGAACAAGACGGTGGAAATCAAAATCCCCAAAGATACGGTCAAGAAGAAACTTCTTGCGTATGATGTCGTGGAAATAAAGAAACACAACGGCAAGGAGATATGGAAACCAAAAGCGAGACCCGAACTGAACTTCAACGATGATTTGGAAATCTTGCGCAGGTATAATTCTGAAATCAGAGGTTTGTACAATTATTTTAGCATAGCGGTTAATTGTGCAAGCCAACTCTCCAATTTCGGATATATCATGGAATATAGTATGTACAAAACGTTTGCAGCCAAGTACCGAAGCAAAGTTAAGAAGATATGCAGAAGATACAAGCGTAACGGAATATTTTGCGTCAAATATCAGAACAAGGCTGGTAAACAAAAGGAAGAGTACTTCTATAAAGGAGGTTTCAAACGCCTAAAACCATCAAAGAACAACAGAATAGACATACTTCCCAAATTCATAATGCACACCAGCACTACCAGCCTTATGGATAGGCTGAAAGCTGAAAAGTGCGAACTGTGCGGTGCTAAGGGTCGTTTGGAAATGCACCATGTACGCAAACTCAAGAATCTTCAAAATAAAGAGCCTTGGGAACGGCACATGATTGCACGGAAAAGGAAAACCATTGCACTTTGTGGAACTTGTCATAAAAAGATTCATTATGGAACGATTTAAACTGCATATCGAAGCGGAGAGCCGGATACGCTGGAAGGTGTACGTCCGGTTCGGAGGCGAGTTTTCGGAAACCGACCATAGCAATATGGCACGGCGCTGGCTACTTAGCCTAC
>NZ_JADPLO010000142.1:0-2407 GCF_015667765.1 Bacteroides sp. 1001302B_160321_D4
AAATAATATGACCCTTAAAGAAAAACAATTAGAGTTTATTATCTATTGTATAGAGAATACAGCCGAACGGTTAGGATGTTATAGTGCGGATGTATATAATAAACTAAAAGAATTAGGTGCTATAGACGGCTATATAAATGCTTTTTATGATACTTTGCATACCCAAGGCAAAGCCTACATAGTAGATTCTTTATTAGAATATATCTATCATCGTGATCCACAATGGTTACCGAAAGATTATCGTCCTTTTCAAATTTCGACACAGCAAAAAGGAGATAAGTCATGTTAACTGTTTATCATGGTTCTACTTACCGTGTAGAACAACCATTAGCTGGAGTATGCCGACCAAATCTTGATTTCGGAGTGGGCTTTTATCTTACTGATTTAAAGGATCAGGCTATTCGTTGGGCTCTTCGCACAGCTGATATTCGCCATGAAAAAAGTGTATGGCTCAATATTTATTCATTGGATATAGATGCCTGCCGTAACTCTTCTTTTCATTATTTGCACTTTACCACTTACGATGCACATTGGCTGGATTTTGTTGTAGCATGTCGACAAGGGAATGTTATATGGCAGGATTATGACATAATAGAAGGCGGTATAGCAGATGACCGTGTGATACGTACTATTGACCTTTATATGCGTGGTGATTACACTCGTGAAGAAGCATTGTCACGTTTGATTCATCAAGAGCCTAATAATCAAATTTGTATTACGAACCAAAAAGTAGTTGACGAACACTTACATTTTGTGGATGCTATACTTTTACCTATCCCATCTCTCTCAAAAGAAATCCCCAATGCAGATATTGTAATGCAAGGCAAATATTACAGCATTGTAGAACTTCTTGCTACCCGTCTGCATATTTCCAGTCTACAGGCACTTGATATATTTTATAATAGCGAAAGCTACCAGCGCATTGTCCACCGACTTGGAGATCTATATCTCATGAGCGATGCATATATTGTAGATGAATTGATGAGGGAGCTACAAAAAAGACAAGGTTGATATTAGCCTTGTCTTTTTTGTTACTTGCTGTCCTTCACAGCCTCTTCAATTCGAGATACTAATTGCGGATTGCTGGGGCGTGCTGTAGTTCCGAAATCTACAATTTGCCCTTTTCTATTAATCAACAAATAATAGGGCATTCTATCTATTTTCCATTGTTTGCGAATTTTCTGTAAGTTCTCTTTTCCCAAATAATCAGATGCATAAATACATTCAATTTCCCGGTTTTTCAATGAATACTCATTCAGGCACTCTTCCCATTCTTCCTTGGGTTCACTTACACATATGGAATATATGACCAGGTCTTTGGTGGAATACTTACTCCGCAATTGTTTCAAAGGTTCCATTTCTGCCAGGCATGGTGGACACCACCTAGCCCAAAAATCGAAATAGATTACTTTTCCGTGATTCTTCTCAAGTATATTATAGATGGGTTCCATGTAAGGCATAGATGTTTTTAGCTTTGAGTTTTCGTGAAACTCACCATATAATAAATTGTTGGAAACTGGTTGCGGATTTTCCAGGTAAGATTTAGTCTGATTATATATCTGCATCACTTGTGCACGCAAATGCGGCATTTTTACGATCGAATCAAACTGTGTATGCCTCGTTGTTAAAGCAAGTGTATCATTTGCATTCAAAGAGCCAACTGCCATTTTGGTATATATATACTGGTTCAGTTCATTCTCTCCTACTGCCGACATAATCTCTTCTACAGATGGATTTTTTTTATCTTTGTAAGTTATCCCATAAGCTATATAGCGTTCTACTTCATCGGCAATATCATATAAACGTGCCGAAAGAATCCCTTTATTATAAAGTTTATTGATTGCAGGCAGAAGTTTATGATACCGATCCATTTCTTTTCTCGTTTTAAACTGGCATTGGTTACCATAGGATAACAAAGCGTAATAATAATCCTGTTTCAGTAACTCTTCAGTAAATAACGTAACATCTTCCATTGGCTTATACTTCGTCAGATACTCGTTTCTTCGCTCCAAACGAAAGTCATATTCCTTCTTTAATTCAGCCTCAAAATCCTTAATATTCAAATTCGGGTTTATACTATAATTCTGTATGTAATAGTAGGCGCTTTCTGTAAATGCCAGTATTTCTTGATTCAGTTTTTCTGCATCACCTGTTACTTTGGGATGAAAAAGATCTTTGAAGTCTATTTCCACATGTATGCTATCTCCCGGGTGGATATACAAATGTTCCGCATAATTGCGAATGGAAACTTCTCTTAATTTTGCATAAACTGGAAAGCGGAATGAAAATGAGCCATCTTCTTGTATGGGGGTACGATATTGATTTTCCATTAAGTAGCACTATTGATACCAATCGGCCCCGGAGTCATTTGCGAAATCGCCACCACATCCGTAAACTGCTGGGGAGT
>NZ_JADPLO010000143.1:0-2189 GCF_015667765.1 Bacteroides sp. 1001302B_160321_D4
TCTATACATTGGCGGTATGATCCAGTAGAAGGTGTTGGAATACGAGCAACATATGGAGAAGACGTCTATACTCGAATAGAGAATGGGTATTTAACTATAGCCGCTAATACTACTAATCCTAATATGCAATATAATATGTTAGCACAAGTTGTAGTACGTGTAGATGGTGAAGAGAGGGAAGTCTTTGATATGGAAGTGTCTGATTCTTATTATGGGACATATGGAAAAACTCCCTTAGGTAGTTTAACTATTGATTTAACAAAATATTATGGACATGTACAAGTGATAGTTAAGACAAGTGGTTCGCAGGGTGATTCCTACTCGGGCTATTCAGGTGTAAATGGGGAACAAATAATATACGATAATTACAGATAAGATATTTATGAAACGAACAGTTTTTATAATGTTTTTAATGCTCTTTCTTCACGAAACTATGTGTAAGGGGCAGATAATGATGGCTGTAGTAAAGAATAATGAGGCTATAGCATTCTGGATGAAATCTCAAAGAAAAAAAGATATAGGGAAAGTAATTCATTTATTGAAAGAATCGATAGCTATTGATTCGACGTATAAATTAGCTTATATAAATACTGCTCAATTCACAACAATGTTGGGTGAGATAAAAGAAGCTATAAATGTTCTAGAACTAGCAATAAAACATTTTCCAGCAGATGCTAATTTGTATTTTGTTAAAGGGGTGCTACTAGCCAAATTGAATGAGAAAGATCTTTCGGATGAGATGTTTGGGAAATCAATTACTTTATTTGACAAAGAATTCAAAGAGACTAATAAATCTTCCCTTTTATCTAGTAAAGCAATTGCTCATGCTTTTAAAGGAGATAAAAATCTTGCTATTATAGAGTTACTTGCTGCGCAGAACTTTTTTTATGATATTACTTTTAATCCCTTTGAATTAAGAATGCATGAATTAGAACTAGAATATATTTCAAAATTTGATAGAAACAGACAAATTAAAGAATTTTGGGATCCATCTTTCAAAATAGAAAGAAATGAATTTATAATTGATTACGATCGGTAATTCTACTTTTTATATCTGGAAAGACCAATGAAATGTTTATGGTATATAGTATGAAGCGATATGATTATTTGGTAATAGTATATGGTTCTGTTATCGCCGAACAGTTAACACGAAGTTCACGTTCATGTTTGGTTATAGATAAACGTAGCCGTGTTGGATGCAATAGAGGATACCTTAATTATCGCTAAAAATTAAGAAGTAGTCATATAGAAGATAATAATAGACATTTCATTATAATTTAAAAATCAGTATTAATATGAAGTATTGTTTTATATTGTTGTTTCAACTTATTGTGTTTTCTGCTTGTGGTCAGAATAAGGAAAATGAAGTTACTTCACTTGAATCAGAAATGATGAGTTTTTTTCAAGAAACGTTGGAAAAGAATTATGGTCAAAAAGATGCTCTCGACTTATTAGTAAAGGGTTTGGAGAGGTATCATTTCAATTATTTATTAGACGTTGATAAGGATCGATTGAAGAAAATCAACAAGAAACTCTATTCAGGCTGGCTCTATTCCTATTTTTTGGATGGAGTTGATTTAAATGATTCCTGTGGAGTGTAGTGTACGTGCCAGAAGGTGTTTCAATATCAGAGTATGGACGAACGGATGAATCCCGTGAAATTTTGAAAAAAATGAATCTGAAAGATTCTCGTAGTCTCAACTTTATTACAGATTCCGCACAGTATGTATACGGCAGAGCGCAAGTAGAAAATGTGGTTCTTCCATTTAAGATGAATATTAGTGGATTTACTTATAAGCAAAAGGAGTTGGAGCATGCTTCGCATCCTGCAATGAAAACTATCCGGGAGCTGATAGATATGACCGGAAATATTCCATCTTCGGTATTATGGGAAGTGATTGCCACAAATAGAGAACATATTTGCAGTGATTTCAAGAAAGATCGGGATGTGCGAATGTTTCTGACACTTTATTTCTGGAGGTATTTGTGTTATTATGCGAATATTGATTTTTATTCTGGTTTGGATAAAACAGAGGAGGTATTAAAAGGGGATAGGTAAAAAGAGATTCTTATGATTTGGATGATATCAATAACCAGTTTTCTGTTTTGAGACTGAATTTAATAATAAAATAAAAATAGAATGAAAAAAGTTGGTAGATTTAGTTTGTCTGAACTGCAAGATGATACTT
>NZ_JADPLO010000144.1:0-2161 GCF_015667765.1 Bacteroides sp. 1001302B_160321_D4
AAAAGGGATCAGATAAACTGATATTGCAAAAACTTTGTTGCTCCATAGCTTTTCTTTATTACTTATACGTTTGTTCTATTATTCTTGTTATGCGATACAAATTAACGAAAAAACTTCTAGAAGTAAAAGGAGAAGATAATAAATCTTCTAAATGAATAACATCCAAAATCTAGAATACCTTTAAAATATTTGATAAAAAAGACTTTATCTGTTTTAGAGGTGATAGTGAAGCAAGATGATAGAAAATGAACATAGTACATATTTTAGTTTATATCATTTAAACTGAAAATATGTACTATATATTCTTTTACCCTATAATACTTTTAATGTAATCCGTAGGACATACATGATAGAAGTCTTTGAACTTCTTTCCAAAATATTTAGCATCACAATATCCCAGCATTCCTGCAATTTCCGAAACAGTGTACTGTTGGGAGGCTAGCAGTTTAAGTGCCCTGTCCATTTTGAACGAATAGATATAATTTTCCGGAGGATTCCCGGTTATCTCTCGTATCCTGCTATAAAAAGCAGTACGGCTCATTCCTATATCGATACTTAATTTATCTATTGTATATTTATCAGTAGAGAGGTTCTTTTCCAGGATTTTATTGACTTTATCCATAAATATCTGATCCGTATTTTCTGTTTCCATTTCTTCTTTGGTGGGGACCATTGGAAAAACAGCATCTGACAAAAACAATTTGACCCGTTCACGCAAAACCATGCGGTTTTCTACAAGCATACGTATGTTTGCCCTTAGCCTGCAAATGCTTTCTGTTCGTAATTCCAGACGATCCGCCCCACTTCCTAAATGAGACAAATAACTTTCGTTATCAAAGGCCCTTATCAAAAGGACAACCGGTATATACCCTATCATTTTATCTGTTTTGATCCGGAAACTAAGTGCATCTCCATTTGTTCCGTTTACATTATCGTCAATAATGATAGCATCAGGATTTTGGCGGACTACTGTATCCTTCAGCAAATCAGGATCTTTCAAAACTGAAATCTGAAAATACCGCGATAAAGCTTTCCTTAAATAATTCCTGAATGCCCCGTCCGCCATTACCAATAAGATATGGGATGTATCTTTTGTTTTAGCATTCGGGGTATCATCTTTATCACTTTCAGAAGATTTTTTAGCCTTATTCTTCGTATTTGTTGAAGAATGTTTGATAACCGAACATTCCTGATTCCGGCAATGACAATCTGTTGGAATGACAATTTGGAAAGCAAATGATTTGCCATGTCTATATCCGTTTATTTTTCCACCATGCAGGCGAATGATTTTTCTTACAGTCCACAAATCACTATACCCATATATAGGAAATATGACCGGAATAAAAGGAAACATTTTCCCTACTCTTTTGTCTGCTATCTCACAATTAGTAATCTGCAACTGCCAGGAATCTGTTGTATGTGTTATATTGATTGATATGCAACAACCTAAATCGGAACCCAAAATTAGTTTGCTTATAAGATGCTGAAGCGCTGCCGTCATAATGTTTTCATTGATTCTGCAACTGACGCAATCCGAACATTCGCTGACAGTCAGTTGTATACGGCGCGAATCAGCATAAGGTCGACATTGATTGACAATAGAAGTAATATAAGAAGAGAGTTCCAAATTTGCCGTTGATGTCTTAGGAAGTATTTTTTTGTTTACCTTATTGAGGGTTACAATATTCTGATTGCAATATATGATGTATTCGGTATATCTCAATGCCTCTTCTACTTGTTGGGAAAGCGATTCGGGAAGATTACCGGTTTTAAGTTCTTCCAATTGATTTCGTAACAATATCAACGGGGTATACGTAGTATGGAGCATGTTCATAGCTATCTTAAGTTTTTCATGTGACAACAACTGAACATTATACTCTACCGCAAGATACGCAAACAAAACAATAAATAGCCCAATGCCGAAACTCTCTACAGGAACTGCATAACCAAGCAATGACAAATCAGGCAAAATTACGCCAATAGCTTGTTTACTGTTTACTAAATTGGCTCCACTATCTATAGAAAGTAAAGCGCGAAAGTTTAATAATAAACTCAGGTAACAATCATTCATACTTATATAGGATTTGATTAATACTTACATTTTCAGCAAAACACGTTTGATGACCTTTTAACGTGTCTAAATCCGGAACAAGTATAAACT
>NZ_JADPLO010000145.1:0-1957 GCF_015667765.1 Bacteroides sp. 1001302B_160321_D4
TATAATATTAAGCTGCATGTACCTTCCAGTTATTCAGACGATCCTGAAGCTCTCGATTACGCTACATTTGCCAACTGGTTTGACAAAGGATTTGGAGCTGGAGATGCAGTAAAATGGAACGATTCTATAGGTTTGGTACAAGAAGGGAATGTGAATACTGTTTTAATATGCCTTAGAATTGACGGAAACACGCCTAATTTCGACAAAATAACAATTCCTGTAGACATTATAACCCCAGCCGGAGAAAATGCTTTAAATCGCCTCTATTTAGTTTTAGATGAAAATGGCCAGGAATTTGGCAACCCATTTTTCGTAATTTCCACTAAATATATTCCCAAATCATGTGATTTAGTATGCTTCCATAATCATAAAACTGGTCAAGAAGGATATGGAGTCGTAAGACTTGCAGATAAATCCTCTGGAGACATCGTTATGTATTGCTATGTTATCAAAGGGGAACCGGTTAAATACAGCATGAACGAGTATTTGGGAAAAATAGATGATTTCTCGTTCACAACTTTCAAGCCAGCGGATTATCAAAGAAAGGCTCTGGATGTAGAATTAGCTAAGGTTGGTAAGACATGGAATCATTTTCTAAAACGAATTGAGCCTTTGAACATGAAAGTAGCTACAGGAGAACGCTACTGGTATATTACAGATAAGATGCAAGTTACTTCAGATGTGGAAAAAGGAACTGTAACAAGCAATAAACGTTATCTGGCAGGCAATTATTTTCGAAGAGAGAAAGATGCGATTAGAATACTGTCTGAAGAAATAGAAATTAGAAGAAACTTTTTAGCCGAACCCGAAATAAGATAATCAAGTCCGGCTAAGGAAAAGGATTCTGGAAGGTGGCAAAAGACTTCATGGTTGTTCTGCCATCTTTTTGTTATAAAGCTCTTCCACATCACTTGCCTGATTTACTTGCACGTTATAGTTTATAATCTTATCGACTGATAACTGTTGAGGATGAAGTTTAACTGTATTTTTTTGAGGAAGTTCTTTCCAGAGGGTTCTCAAATCTTCCACAGGTACCTTCGATTCGTTTGAGAAACGTTTAAGCAAATCTTCATAAACTGCTTTTGTCACTTCCGATGGACGAGGTTGCTGATTACTCTCCCGTTCTTTCACGAACTCAATCATAAGCCATATTGCATATTCGGCATCTGTCAACATGTTCGTATCTCTTTCAGCGACTTGTCGGATAGATTCAAGAAATATTAATCTGGAGGTTCGGTCCCCTACTCCCTTCCGTTTAATTTTTCTGGAAGATGAAGGAGATTGATTGATGTTTTTAATTTTACTGGGAGTCACATAACATACAGGTTCTCCATTCTGCATCTCAACATCGAATCCAAAAATATTCTTCATGTCTTGTTCCGAAAGAGAGAAATCCGGATTGATAGTTTTTAAATCATTCCAAGCACGGTAAAGAATATCTTTGAAATATTCAGCTGGAATGTAATTACCTGGAGAGTCTTCATCATATTGCAAGTATCCCCAAACTTCTCTTATTGCCATATCAAAATCATTATCGGCAAAATCTGGAAGGTTAATGATAGTTTCAAAATCAGAAGAAGAAAGATCTGGAAAAGATAAGTCACGAGAATTGAACCATTCCAAAATCTTCATATCAGTTTCTTTATTAAACTCACTTCGTTCGTTATGATTCTCTTTATTCTCTATATTATCTATATATATCTTATTCTGTTGTTCAATATGAGCGGACCCTCGTTCAATATGAACACACCCCTGCTCATATTGAGCGCACCCTCGTTCATATTGAGCGGACCCCTGTTCATATTGAACGAGGTTAGATTGCTCTTTGACTATATTTTCTGATAGTTTTTCTATGTCTTCACCTTTTTCTTCGTCTATTTGCGAGGGTGTGTTCATATTGAGCGAGGGTGTGTTCATATTGAGCGAGGGTGTGTTCATATTGAGCGAGGGTGTGTTC
>NZ_JADPLO010000146.1:0-1875 GCF_015667765.1 Bacteroides sp. 1001302B_160321_D4
GGGACGGCAAGGTTGTATCACCATTCGACGCGACATCTAAGGTGTACAAATGTGGTAATGGGAAATATAAGTGCAAGAATACTGGAAGATACTTTGATGTAAAAACAGGTACTCCATTTGCAAATACCAAGTTGCCTATGAAAAAATGGTTACTTGCAATATTCTTATTCCAAGCTGATAATGGCAGTATTTCTTCATGCCAATTAGCTCGTTTTTTAGAAATAACTCAAAAGTCGGCATGGTATATGCTTATGAAGATTAGAGAGTTTACAACTAAAGCTAATGCAAATAGTTCTAAATTATCTGGTGAAGTTGAAATAGACGAAACGTTTGTAGGTGGAAAGAATGGGAATCGCCATAAAGATAAGAAAGTAGAGAAATGTCAAGGACGTAGCTACAAGGACAAAGTTCCTGTATTTGGAATACTTGAAAGAGGCGGAAAACTTATCGCTAAAGTCGTACCAAATACCCAAGCTAGAACCTTAGTTCCTATTGTAAAGAAGAATGTAGAAGTAGGTAGTACTGTGTATACTGACGGATGGAGTTATAAAGGATTAGAAGGGAAATATGAACAGTTATCAGTAGACCATGGGAAGCATTTTTATGGTGAAACCTATGTTACTGATGATGGAGAAATAATTGTTGTCAGTACAAATGGCATCGAAAACGCATGGTCTTTATTCAAACGAAGATTGAAAGGAACTTATATTAGAGTAAGCAAAAAACATCTGCAAAAGTACGTTGATGAATTTGTATTCCGATTTAATACTCGGAATTTTACCGATTCTCAAAGATTTGATTTACTTTTGCGTAATATTGCTTAATTATGGGAAAGAAGAAATCTAAAAAGATTAGTGATTCAGCATACTTGAAATTACAAGAAATGATAACTGATGGTTTGGACTCCGTTTTGGAAAGCATGAACGAAGTTCTGAAAAATTATCCGTACCCTGAAAAGGAAGCAGGGGCTAAAGAAAAGCCTCCGGTTATTCTTATTAAAAAAGATAAGGGAAAGGAGAAAAAGAAGAAGGACTAACTGTTTGTAATTTATGAAGTTATTCTTATATTTGCAGCGTATCATCGTATAGGTGATGCGCTTTTTTATGATAATATAGCTCAATCGTCCCTGAATCACCACCTCGAGAATGAACGAGTTATATATTACACACGTTGAGGAATCAGCATAGACGCAGATTTCTTGCTCGGTGTGTAATGGCTTGTGGTGAGCCAAGGGACGTAGAGCAATTATCTGCGTCTTTTCATATACTGACGTGTGGTTATTGCTAATAGATTGGAAACATTATTATTTAGTATTAACCAATAAAACGCAAAATGTTATGGAAAAGCAATGTAAAAAGTGCGGCAAAAAGTTAGATAATGATTTTTCTGATTATTGTCTCGATTGTTTAAAGTTTAGCTACTCCAAGTTAGTTAAAGAAAAGCAAGAACAAAAAGAGGATTCTGTATTAAACTCATGTAACAAAGAAGAAGCTACTCTAATTGTAATTGCTAATATTGTACTTACGATAGGAATAATAGCTTCAATCGTTCTCACGTTTATTATGGCATACGATAAATATGGAGATATTCAATATACTGGATTAGCAATCACACTGTCTACTTTACTATCAAGTGTTGTAACTTGGGCTGTACTTTTATGTATAGCAAAAATATCCAAAAACATTAGGGAAATCAGAAATAAATTGCTATCTTAGCAGTCGAAAAAGAAACATGCTCTTTCCAGTTAACACCAACTAGAAAGAGCTTTTTTATTATAACTAAAAGTTATGGCAAACGGCTTTAAGTAAGGGAGATCTTTATACCATCTTAATAAATAGAGATAAGCGAGGTAGGAAAGGTTCTATTATAGCTGTA
>NZ_JADPLO010000147.1:0-1698 GCF_015667765.1 Bacteroides sp. 1001302B_160321_D4
TCCTCTTTCTAAAAAATCAAGAGAAAAGCTTTGCTTTACGTGAGCTTTTCTCTTGATTTTTTCGTTCAACTCTCCCAGTCTTCTATCTTTTTTGTAGAATATTGTTTACATATTCTTATTTTTTCCTTCCCACCCATGCATTATGTACATGTCTTTTTTAGGGGAAGTTAAAACCTCTCCTGTTTTTCCTGTTATTTTAGTTAGATTATGCTGCCTTTCTTTTTTTCTTTTCGACCTTTTCTATCATACATACCGCATTGGCTGTATGTATCCCAAAGAAAATCCAAAGTACTTCCGTTTTCCTGTTTCTAGCTTTTATCCTGGCCAGTGAGTAATGTTGTTTCTGCGTTCCAAAACTTCCTTCCAGGCGGGTAGCTCTTTCACGGCTGAGTTCCGACCGTAAGATTTTCCGAAGCGGCTCATCTTTGGCAGCTCTGCCCTTACGCTTAAAGGAAGTACTTATATGATATTTTGTACAAAATTTCCGGTTGGCATTATTGGCATAGATTGAATCCGCCGCAAGCGCCTTAACCCTAACCCCGGTCAGTTGTTGTTGCAGATGAATACAGTCTTTCAAACGTACTCCTTCGTTAAAAGCCTTAAAGGAGATATGTTCTATAAAGGAGATTCCGTCTATCTGTATATTGTTGACTTTGGCTCCGAATTCAACGGATTTGGTTTCCTTGCCTCTGATAATGGGGCGAAGGTAATGCCGGTCGATACTCACGATACGGTTGGACACTTTTTTGCCTGCAAATAAATTCTTCCCTTGCTCAAGGACTGTCTGTATGACCGAGAAACGTCTTTGGTAATCAGAGGATAGTGTAAGCCTGTTCCTGTAGGATGAATGAAGCAGCTCCAGCTGGTCAAGTAACTTTTCCAATAACTGAAGTAACCTTCGTGTAATCATACGAGTCTGTGATTTCTTGCGTTTACGCAGTTTGCTATAAGCAAGATAGGCACGGCGTACATCAAGATACTTGTTACGGGGACGTTGTATGTGCAAGGTCTGGCAATGTTTGCACAGATGACGATGAAGCCATACAATACCTTCCCATAAGAGTTTGGTATCAGTAGGGAAACGCAGATGACTTTCATAACAGGTGGCATCGGTCATACAGACATGAAGGTTCTCAAGATAAGGTGTCCAATGCTCGGCAAGAATGAGCTGGAGGGACTCAACGTCAAGGCGATCCGCTAGTTCCTGACGAATTGCACTAACGATTTTAGGATTGGTTAGTGGATGAAGCGGATCAATCTGAACACCACAAAATAACTGGTAATGAATATTACCGTTTAAATGCTCAATCAGTTGTGCATCGGAAAAGTTGGTATAGGACTTCAAGACCATCAAGGCTATTTTACCTTCGGGAGAAAAATAACTTTTACGCCCAAAAGGAGAGGACTTCAAATGCATTTGTCGGGCCAGTTCCGAGAAAGGGAACAGAGAATGGAGGCGACCTAATTCACTCGTTGCAAAACTTTGACGATATTTTTTAAGCATATCGAACTCGGTAAAACCTAAACAAGGTTCGATTTCTGAGATTTTTTGTATCTTTACCATGTGTTTTTATTTTTAATTACCCCCGTTTTGGCCGTCAAACCGTTTTTTGGGGGGAATGCTTAAAGATACAAAAAAGGCAACTAACTCGCAATGAATTAGTTGCCTTAAATTTTATTATTTTAGGAATATCCCTA
>NZ_JADPLO010000148.1:0-1594 GCF_015667765.1 Bacteroides sp. 1001302B_160321_D4
ACTCTCTCGGACAAGTATTGACGGTTCTATTTTTTTACTTGTACTACTTGTATTGTTTATCAATATTTCAAAGAACTAACGTGGCTTCCGCCGCGCCTGCTTTCTTTGCGAAAGCGGATGCAAAGATAAGGACTTTTTCAGATAACTTCCAAACTTTTTTCAAAGTTTTTTGTTTTTATTTTCTGATGCCTTAATCTTGTAGCAGAATGTCAATCATTAGGCTCTGTCTCTCTAGCAAAGCGGGTGCAAAAGTAGACAACTTATCAATAACATCCAAATATATCGGACTATTTTTCTATTCTTTCTTGAAACTTTTTTGTAACTCATTGATTGATAACGATGTCATAGAGTATATTTTTTCAGATAGACACATCCTTATATGGAACACCTATACATTATTATATAGTGCACTCAAATGTAAGTTCTATTTTCCTATACCTAACAGAAATTCTATATACATTCAAGATTCCACGATCCACTTTTCGATATTACGAGTTTCTGCGCTGAAATTTATTCCTATTTTAAAATGATAGCCGTCATAACACTCTCTCAAATCTTCACAGAGTTTATCATACGTTATTCCACGTGCTGCTGCAAATTCATGTAGTTCCGCTTCCAGATTTTCATGGATTTCACGCTCGCTGACACCACAAATTTCGACATACTCATTCCACATTGAAATATCATCCAAATTGTTCAAGTCACTGAATACACTGACTTTGCCAAACTTTGTCACGCCGGTAAGCAGAGCAAACTTTATATACCCGTCCTTCGTTTTCAAAGCGCCATAAAATGGCTTCAGGGTATTTCGGAATTGCTTTTGAAGTTCTTCATTGCCGATGGCTTGTAACATAGGTTTGTCATACTCATCTACCAGAATAACTACACGTTGCCCCGTCTTTTCGAATGATACCGGCAAAGCGCAGGGAAAAGAATGTTTCAGACGGACGGGTGCCGTATTGGCTTTCCCAATATTCAAGATTATCATTCAATATTTTATCCAGACTTTCCAGCGTGTCATACTTCTCAATATTAAGGTCGAGATGCAATATAGGATGCTTTATCCAATCCTTTTCCAACTTTTCCACAGCCAATCCTTCAAACAGTTCCTTTTTCCCTTGGAAATAAGCCTCCAAGGTAGAAATGAGCAGACTCTTTCCAAAACGGCGCGGACGACTCAAGAAGTAATAACTTCCGGTCTTGACCATTTGATACATTAATGCAGTTTTATCAATATAGAAATAACCGTCATTACGAATCTTTTCGAAATTCTGAATGCCGATAGGATAAATTTTATTGCTCATAATCTCTGCTTTTATAAATTAATACCAGTCACCTGTCTTACATATATATATATTTTTAATAGAACTCCTTCTCACGCAAGGTTAAAAGATTCTTTTCCTCAAGCCACTATTACCTCTAATTTTCCCTACAATAAAGTTTGAAAAAGGTTCTTCGTCAAATTTGGTGGTACTTCTTCTATTGTGAATAAAGAATCTTGGCTCTCAGTAGTTTGCTTCCTGCCCTATTGTACATCTGCCTTTTTACCGCTTTAATTTTATTCACTGTCCCCTCCAGTAATCCGTTACTGAAG
>NZ_JADPLO010000149.1:0-1582 GCF_015667765.1 Bacteroides sp. 1001302B_160321_D4
CAGGGAAAACGCACGAGTTAAAACGCTTTAATAAAGTTGTTTATCAAATTAGTTAGATACTCATCACTCCATCCAGCCTTCTTCCTTTTCCTATTGACAGAAGTCTTCTTGTCTTCATCCTGATAATTCTTCAAAATGGTCAATGCCATTTTAGTTAAAGTGGAAAAGTTTTGTGCCGAATTCATCATTTTTCTTCCATCATCTTCATTAAATGTAACATCCAACTGCCAATGCAATCCATTTTCTACCGCCCAATGCTTTCTCTTATATTTAAGAATAAGCTCTGGATTGTTCACTAATGAAGAGATGAAACAATGTTTCTCATTCTGTATTTCCCCTGTGGCTATATTTATTTTCTCGGTCTTTATTATTCCATAAGTCCTAAGATTCTTCCAATCGCGATAACAGAACCCTAATCTACTGGGTTCAGAGCAGGATATGCAGGTCCTTGTCACCATAAATCCATGACCTTCTGTGGTTTCTTCAGCTCTTTTGATAAAATCATTTTCTCTTCCGGAAATTAGCAAGTACTCCGCATCGTTTTCGATATTTTCCCTTAGTTTTAAATGATTATCTTTCACCTCTAAAAGATAATCGGCTTGTTTCTCTGTTATTTTTTCTACAATCTTCTTTTGGGTGCCAAGTGCATCGATGGTAACTACATCTCCTTGTCGTATATCAATGTCGTCCAGTAATTTGGGTATTGCTACTATTTCATTCTCTTTTATTGAGACCCGTTCCTGCCCTAATGACAGACTCATATCAGAAAGAAAGGCACTGACAATATGAAGTTTGGCTGATGCTGCCTGCTCCTTTGTTATTTTACCCGCCGACTCTTGTACCAGTTTATCAGCATTGATGGCACCACAGATCGTTTTCCCGTCAATAGCTATATGTCTATTCGTATAAAGATCATTACCCTCACCTATTTGAACTTTCGACCAGTCGCAATCTTCTATGGACGGTGAATCACCTCTCATATTACAGGCCCATTCTCTGTAACAACTCTCTAATCTTTCTGTTTTTATGATACAAAAAAATCGGCGTAATGTATCATGTGAGGGGGTAGTTTCTAAATCCGGTATGAATCTCCTAAGAAAATCTTTCTTATAACGGGCGAAGTCTGCTATATCATTCCAACTCTGACAATCACAAAAAACACCCGATAAAGTGACAAGCATTATCAATTTGCCCGAATAAGTGACTTTATTCTTTTCACGTGGGTCTATTGTATCAATAGCTTCAGACATACTAGCCATATGACGTGCCAATTCGTCATTTATTAAAAAATCCTTTGCAATCTTATCCATTACTGTTTATTATTTAGACGTGAAGATAATGAAATACCAGAATGAATACAATATAAATAATCAATATATCAATTGAAGAAGCCCGAAGATTAAAAAGGATGAAAGCAATAGGTGGCATGACCATGTAAAGTTGTGACACGTCTATATGAGGAAAAGTAACTAGGAAGACTTTATTTATTATTAGATATACAAGAGTATTGCCATTAAATAAGTTTTGAGAAGAGAAGGGAACTATTGATTATTAAACAATTAGCACTCGTGCGTTTTCCCTG